>JAZDOF010000139.1:0-5244 GCA_043799015.1 Pseudomonadota bacterium
CTAGTACCAATGAGCTTTCAAACCGGTAGAAACCGAAGAGACCCCCTCCCTTTCCCTCCCCGTAAACGGGGAGAGAGTTCTTGTCCCCCCGCGAACGGGGGGACCACAGGCATAGGCGTCAAAATAAGGCGACAGGCAGAAGAAAAAATCCCCCCTGCCCCCCTTTACAAAGGCTGACCCTTACCCGTATTTGGGGTCGCTGGACACCGTGGAATCGGAGAGATGTGGGACACTTAATGATATTAGAATGTTATACGTTTCAGCAATATCGGCAAGCCTTTGGACGCCGGTCCAAAGGGCTTGGGTTCCCGGCTCGCCGTCGTGCTTCCGGCCCAGATATCCGCCGAGCCCTGCGGTCCAGTGCGTTACCTTTTTCAAACTCGGAGCAATGGCAGGAAAGTCCGAGGTTCGGTTCCAAGAGACCCAGAGAGCTTTCCATTCGTGGTCTTCAAAGCACTGTGTGCATGGTGCATCGGGCTTCTCTCTTGCGAGTTTGGTAATGTGGAACACTCGCCACGCCACCACCATGTCCACGGCCAAGCAGGCCTCTATGTGGTCGGCGTGCCGCAGTTGCCTGGCTTCCACCTTGCATCCGCTCTTGAGGGTCCTATGATAGACCTCCACTCCCCATCGGCCCGCATACCACCGAACCATTCGGGCGGCATCGTCAGGGCTGTTGACCTCAAAAGTAGTAATGAGTTTCCATTCTACAGGCTCCACTCCGGGTTTGTGCCCGATTTCCTTGGCCAAGACCGCCCAGACGGTCAATTTGCTTTTTTTCGATTTCCGCTGAGGCGGTTTGAGGGTAACCTTTGCATACCGGATTTCCAGTATTGCGTCCCTGGCCGCCCTTTTCGCAGTACGCGGGAGATGCACGTTCAAAGTCCTGCAAACAGGTTGTTTCGCCACATTCTCCCACATAAGCCCTTGTTCCGCATCAAGAGCCCTATTGGTCATGGACCGGACCAGAAGCTTCGGCCCCGCAGGCTTGGCAAGCGCCAGTTCAAAGAGTTCGTATATGTCGGCTTCCCTATCACCGACGCTTACGAAGACTGTTCCCGGGACCTTCTCCTGGGCCCTGGCCACACTCTCGAAGCTTTTGAGCCACTTGGAGCTTTCTTTTTCCTCGATGGGCAGTTGATGTCGGGCGTGTTTTTTACCGAATTGTTTTGGGTCCCTGGCCCAAAGCTGGACATCCAAGAGTCCCAGGGGAGTTCCTGCCTCGTTGAAGGCCATGGTGTCGTGGAGGAGCAGGCCTATTGGGCCGGGCAGGGTGGAGCCGATGGGCCCTATGCCCTCGGTTTGAGGATGAGCGGAGTAATTGAGGGTAGTGGTGTCCTGGGCGGCGATTACCACGGATTCCTTTTCAGAGCGGCGCAAGGTTTGCTCGTAATGCTGTTCAAGGATTTTGTCCATGTGTGCGTCCGGATGTGCGAAAAATCGATATGCCGCCTTGGTACGCGCTCGGGTTCGACACGCCTGAGGGATATTTGCCTCGGGTTGAGCATACAGATCCTTTGCTATCCGGACAAGCCTCTTGGTCATTCGCAGGTCGCGGAAATCCACTTTGCCGAATTCTTCCTCGGCCCAATTCAGGGGTCGTGCCGGCACTTCATTTTCGGTATTTGTTTGGGAAGGAGCCGGAGTATCGGAGAGGCTGCACAGGACATCGGACGGATTGTCCACCAGAGGAAAGACGTAGATGTCTTTTACCGGCAGCTTTTGCTGCCGGGTTTTGTCCATACGGCCTCGTCCCTTTGTGGTTCCTATGTGATGCCAATTCGCAGCCTTATAACAAGATCCTCGGTGCAATTCGCACTCAACGAAGGTCTCTACGAGGACGGGCTTTATGTTGTAGCGTTCCTGCCAATGTTGCGATATGTTTTTGAGACAGCGTGCGAGCAGGTGCGAGGCAAGGTTCGGGACTTTTGGCAGCAGGAGAAATCTGCTGTTGCAGATGACTTTTTGGAGGTTGTTTTTTCTGGCTTCATCGCTCCATCCGATCCAGGAATCACGATCTGTAAGGCGCCATGCTGCTGCGCTGAAGGCGAGACCTCCTATGTATCCGTAATGTTGGCTTTTGATGAGATATCGTATTTGAGCTCCGCACAAAGGACCGGCTCCAAGCGGATGGAATCGGTCCATCAGAGCGTTCCATGTGTGAGACTCACTTTTGTTGCGAGAAGAGACTGCAATGAGCTCAACTTGGCCCAACTGGTCGATCCTGAGTGCGGTATTGTGTATTTCATGATGAATATCTGCTGGTTGCTCCCTTTGCTCGGGCACGAACAATCCCTTCCTGCCGGTTTCGGGCAGATGGATGGTGCCGCGCCGGTGGAGTACGAGCAAAGCCGCTCTGACACTCATATCCTTGAGATTACCATTGGGTGCTTTCCAGTCGAGCCATCGGCAGATTCGCCGGGAAAGAGCGCGACGCGAAATCCGAGCGTCAATTCTTACGGCTTCCCGAATTCCCTGGATGACTTCGTCGGTAAATTTCTGTCCGCATATGAGCATGCCCCTCTCTTAGCACCGGACAGCTACGGTGTCCAGCAAAAAGTTGTGGGGCAAGCTCAGGTAAACGGAGGGACAAGAGTTCCCTCCCCGTTCACGGGGAGGGTCAGGGAGGGGTCTCGTCGTGCCGCACCGGCCCGACTAAGAGTTTTTGGAGAGAGGTCCGGGGAGGACCTTCCTATGCAAAAAGGCCCTCCCCGGCTTCTTCCAAGGGGAACCGACATGATCATCATCGGATATGACCCGGGCGGAGCGGGATCGAACGGCGTCGCGGTGCTGGACGTACCGGCCGCGGGCGAGGCCCGAGCCTGGGTTTGCACCAAGAGTTACGTGGACGAGGCAATGGCTTGGATTCTGGACCGTTTGGGCGACGCCGAGCCGAACGCGCCGGGAATTGACACCTATTTATCATGGAGCACCGGGAGTTCAGGTTGGCGTCCCATGGACACATTGCTCAAGAGGCAATATCCCGCGGTGCAACTGAGCGTCTTCGCGAGCAACTCGGCCCAGGGATCCATGGCGGTTCAAGGGATGGCGATGGCCCTACGGCTCAGGGGCCTGTGGGGCGACCGCATACGGCTGAACGAGACTCACCCCAAGGTGGCCTACTATGCCTTGGCCGGAGTCCGTTACGAGTTCGACGACGCCCTGGTGCGTTGGCTCCTGAACCGATTCAACCCGCCTCTCAATGTGCCCGTGCGGGACGATCACCAATGGGATGCCCTGTTTTCCGCTTGGGCCACCTGGATGGGCGAAACCGGAAAATGGAACGGGAACCTCATGCTGGATGCGCATGACCTGCTGCTGCCCGCGGGTGAAGTGACGTATTACTGGCCGTGAGGGATTGGGAAGGAGCAAGACGGCCGGGGGAGGGACTTTTTGTAAAAAGTCCCCCCTCGGCGCCCCCCTCTTCAAAAACTTCCAGGATGACTTGGAGATAACGTGTTGTTGTTCGTTCGACCCTGGGTGTGAGACGCAGCGCTATTTCAGGCCCGAAGGACCGATTCTATGAACGCCAACGGATGTGCGGCTCAACGACAAGTGGAAATGTTTGTCCTGTTCCCACATTTGGAACCAACAAACTTTCAACTGCGACCGACGGGAGCCGCAATCGTTCGGAAAAACGCCTTTCCGAGGAGGCACATATCATGATCGTCGGTGTGGACGGATGCGCGGCGGGTTGGATCGCCGTGGCCATAGTATTGAACGGGGCGTGGACGGTGGACGTGTATCCGAACATCGAAACCGTTTGGGAGTCACACCCACAACCCAATGTTATCCTCGTGGATATCCCCATCGGACTGTCCGAAAACGGGACACGGTTGTGTGATCAGGAAGCTCGCAGGATGCTCGGGCGGAGGGCGGTCTCGGTTTTTTCGGTACCGTGTAGACCCGCGGTGTATGCAGGTTCGTACGACGAGGCCTGCGACATCAACAAGGCGCACACAGGTCACCGCATATCAAAGCAAACCTGGGCCATTGTGCCCAAGATCCGGGAAATGGACCAATTCCTTCAGAACAACCCGCAAGCCCGCGCCAAGGTCAGGGAGGTTCATCCGGAGGTGTGTTTTGCCGGCCTGAACGGTTTGCAGCCGATGGCCCATCGCAAGAAGGACGCGGAGGGCCGACGAGAACGAATGGCGGTCCTTGAGCGGTTCTATCCTCGAATCGGCGAACTCGTCGCAGAGGCCCAACTACGCTTGGTCGGCCGGCGCACCGCGGGCATCGACGACGTGCTGGACGCGGCCACGGCGGCCATAACCGGCCTCGGGGGCCGCGCACGATTGAAGACGTTGCCCGAGGTCCCGCCGAAGGACCTCATGGGACTACCGATGGAGATGGTTTATAGGGTGCCGGATTGAGCCGCCGGCGTGGCGGCACCGTAGCGCCATGTCCTGTAGGCGGTCGCCCCAAAAAGGGGAGGACGCAATGAAACATGCGGCAATATTCCTTTCGATGGTGGTGCTCATCATTGGCGTTGCGGCATCGCACGCGGCGGCGCCGGAGACGGGATGGTCTCCACACTATACCCATTTAGAACCGTTTTTCGGACGACACCTAGCCCACGACCGTCCGCTCGTCTGCTACTGCTGTTGCTCGGTCCCGGGCGGGCAACGATGCGTGGACAAGACGGTCGCGGAATGCCTCGGACGGGGGTGCAGGTGTTATGGGCAGTACAAGTGAGATAAGGCGGGTGATCGGGTGGCCGGCCAGTGTGGTGTGGGTGGGCAATCAGACGCCCTATGCAGTATGGATGAAAGGAGTTGTGCCATGAACATTCAGGATTCGTACGATCACACAAAGGAGTTTGCAAAAGCACTCAAGGAGGAAATCCGCATACGCAAGAAACCGGTGATTCTCGTGTGCGGATACACTGGGAGCGGCAAGACGTCTCTCCTTCAAGCCATCTGCGGCCCACATGTAGTGAGCGATGACAAAATTGTTCACGGCAGGCCGGGAACAACGGATTACATAAAATACGACAGTGATTTGATAACATTTTGGGACTCCCAGGGATTCGAACCGGGACAGACGGAGCGCGAGTTCGTAACCAAGACAAGAGAGTTCGTGCGGCGCCGTCAGGACGACCCCAATCTGGACAAGCACGTTCATTTAGTCGGCTCTTCGCTATTGCATGTGGGTAGCGTCATCCTGTAGTATATAGGGTAAAGCTTTTTTTGTATATAGCGTTGTTGAGTTAGGAGTCCGGCATGCGAGACACCGACCTTT
>JAZDOF010000171.1:0-4013 GCA_043799015.1 Pseudomonadota bacterium
GTTACTACGAGTCTCTTGCGGTCGGCCAGTAATATCTTCCCCGTGGACGCAAGCGTGCGGTCCATAAGTTCTACGAGAGCCCCTTGGAAAAAGTAGTCGTAGGCGATTTCCGAACCGACTATGAGATCCGCCGTCGGCAGATCCCCAGGGTTCTCCCAGTCCAAGACCCGACATTTTACGTTACCGGATATTTGATTAATCCCGGCATTTTGCGCCGCGAAGCCGACGGCTTCCGGCACGTAATCCGTCAGAAGGGTCTTCGCCCCGCACAGTCCCGCGCTCAGGCCGACCAAACCCAATCCGCATCCCAGTTCCATCACACGCATCTCGGCCGATAGTCCCATTTCCATGACGTGCTCGGCAAGGGCGATCGCCGATGACGTGGGACTCCACCAAAACGAGATCCGTTCCCCCGTCTCGTCGGGGTTCTTTGGGCCGCGCAGGCGGATGCGGGCATCACCAACGGGCACGATGATCTCATATGAGTCGCGCCCGCCTCTCGCTGCGGCTTCAAGCTCTTCCTCGTCCATCAATCCGGCTCCCTCCGTTTCTGCCTGGAAGGAAGCGAACAGAACCGCTTCTTCCTTCCAGGACCACAACCACAAAACACAAACCAAGCGAAAAATCAAAGGACTGTGGTATCTCTTCCACTCCGGCGTTGTCGCTCCCGGGTTTTTCTGATATAGAAGGCCACGCGATGTCCGCCGAATAGGCGAATAAGGGGTAGAATATAAATGGCCAAGCTAGTGGTTGTCTTTACAATAGGAGCATTGATGCTTGTGAGCGTCCCGATCAGCGGGCAACAACCGGTCCGGCTTCCCGACGTCTCTACCTTGAAACACCTCACCACCAAGGCTTCCGACCATGACGCAAACATTCCCGGAAATGAGACTACGATGGACTTCTACTCGGGAACCGGCGGCCAAATAATCACCATCTATTCCTACAGAGGACGCAAGATTGCTTTCAGCTCACACAACAACTCCGACTATCAGAATACCTACCGGATCTACATGGACATGACCGGAGGCGGAATGTTTCAGGAAATCAGCCCATCGGCCCGGTGGCAATTACCCCCTTGGTCAAAGCAGTAACCGACCGATCCGAGGTTGTGCCGAGAGAAAGGGAGAGAGGCCGGTTCAGGACCACATGCACGAGATGGCGATAGTTCAGAGTATAATGGAGATCGTAGAACAGCAGGCGGCCATCTACAGGGCAAAGAGGGTGGCGAAAATCTCTTTGGAGTTCGGGGTGCTTACGGGTGTGCAACCTGATGCCGTCCGGTTCGCCTTCGAGATACTGGCCAAAGATGGGATAGCGGAAGCAGCCGCTCTGGAAATTACGATCGTACCGATGAAAGCCTTCTGCCCGACCTGCGCCAAGGAATACCTTCTCCGGGATTACACCCCGTTTTGCCCTGATTGCGAAACAACAGCCCTTCAAATTATCGAAGGCCGTGATGAAATGCGTATCGCTTCGATGGAAATAGAGGACACTCAGTAGTCCGGTCCCATGCGTTGATTCGCGTACGCGGCTGGGGAAACCACGTCGGGGCTCAGCCGTAAAGGGCGCTTTGTGATTGGTCCCGGTCCGCGAGCCACCTGGAGACAAGATCAGTAAAAGGAGGGCGATGATATGAAGCTGCGGGGCAAGAAGGCCGTCATCCTTGTAGAGGACATCTACAACGACTTGGAAGTGTGGGTCCCTTATTACAGATTGAAGGAAGAAGGCGTGGAAGTCACGGTGGTGGGTTCGGGTTCATCCGCAGTGTATCATGGAAAGTACGGCATCCCCATAAATGCCGACAAGGCCGCTTCTCAAACCACCGTTGCCGATTTGGACGCGATCGTCATTCCAGGGGGCTATGCGCCCGACAAAATGCGCATTTATCCGGAAATGGTCGCGCTTGTCCGGGACGCTTTCAATGCCGGCAAGGTTGTCGCCTCCATATGCCACGGCGGATGGATGCTGGTGAGTGCGGGAATACTCCGGGGAAAAAGGACGACTTCTTACATTGCGATCAGAGATGACATGGCAAATGCCGGCGCACTGTGGGAGGACGCCGAGTTGGTCCGAGACGGCAACCTGATAACCTCCAGAAAGCCGGATGACCTGCCGGCCTTTCGTGCCGCCGTCGTCAAGGCTATGGCGGGGGAATAGGCCGGGAGAGTTTTTCCCGGAGCCCCGTTGAAGCCGCTCGATTCTTGATCCGAATTCCGGCGGCCGGATTTTGTCGTGGAAGGCCGGAGACCAATGAATCCGAAAACGGAATTGCGAATATGACCACCAATAGGCTTCAAGGGAACGCTGTTTTTCCAAGCGGCATTCGACCGGTGAACATCACTTTCGACGAGGAACCCGGAGAGATCGTTTCGGTTACGGAAGCCGCCGAGACTTCCGAGGACCTTCGCCTCATTTTTCCCGGCTTCATTGACATTCACGTACACGCTCGGGAGTATCCAAGGCCCGGAGTCTGCAACCATCAGGCCATTGAGAAGTGGGAGTCCGCGTGCCGCAAGGAGACGTTCTCCACGGCCAGCCGGGCTGCGATAAACGGCGGCGTGACCCTGTATTGCGCGATGCCCAACGATGCCGTTGCTCCCGCAGACCGTGAGACTTACGACAATAAGCGCGCAGTAGCCGCTGACTCGCTCTGCCCGGTGGTACTCTTTGCGGCCGTTACGAGCATATCGTCTCCGTGGGCCGATCTCCCTTACAAGGTGTATCTGGACCCCGGACCATCGGATCTGTCGTTTAATGATTGGCGTTCTCTTGAAGAAGTCCTGTGCAGATATGAACGGTGCAGGGTTTTCTTCCACGCCGAGGATCCGGAAATACTCGCACGTACCGCCGGTTCCGGGCCGCGCTGGATCACCAGGCCCCCCGAGGCCGAGGTTCGAGCGGTGGAAAAGGTCCTTGACCTGACTCACAAGCTAAACCTTACGACCCATATCTGTCACATCTCCACCAGGGAAGGAGTGGAGCGAATCAATGACTACAACCGTTCGGTCGATCGGCGGGTCACGTCGGAGGTCACGCCCCATCACTTGTTCTTCAGCGTGGACAATGGCGTAGTATCATGCTGCGGTCGTCAAGAAGTCGAGCATTGGCGACTCCTGGAGTCAAATCCGCCCTTAAGGTCCGAAGATGACAGACTATTTCTACTTGACGCCTTGAAGACGGGCGCTATCGACGTCTTGGCATCGGATCACGCTCCACATACGCTTGCCGATAAAGCGGCCGGCGCTCCGGGAATGCCTCACCTGGACACGTTGGGTGCTTTTGCCGGTTGGTTGATCAAAGAAGGGGGGTTTTCTCCCCAAAGGGTTGCCGCTGTCTTGTCCACGGAGCCGGCTCGGCTCTTTCACGCGGAAGTGGGACCGGGGCACGGGAGAATTGCACCGGGCTCGCCGGCATCATTTACCGTCCTCGACCTCGCTTCGTCGACCCTTGTCGGCGAAACGAAGGAAGAAATGAGCCGACGTTTGGAAACCCGGTGCGCTTGGTCGCCCTTCATGGGCATTCGTCTGCCGGCGTCGGTTGCGACGGCCGTGGTGATGGGGCGAGTCTATCGAGGCAATTCGAGTTCGACATTCAATCCCATCGTGAGATAGGGACCTTCTTTCTTCAGCGCTCCGGTGCCGGAAGAAACCTGGTGAACCATGGACTTTACCGGAAGAGATCTTATTTCGATGAACGACTTCAGCCGTGCCGAAATCGACGAAATCCTGTCCCAGGTCGATTATGTGCGGGACCATCCACTAAAGAACTCCCTCTGTCGAGGCAAGACCTGTGCGATGATGTTCTTCGAGCCGTCAACCCGCACGCGAACATCATTTTCAGTGGCCATGCGTAACCTTGGGGGAGAAACCGGAGGTTTCTCCGATGCGCGGACGACTTCTTCGATGAAAGATGAGTCGCTGTGGGATACGGTCAAAATACACGACGGCTACGGCTTCGATGTCATCGTCATACGCCATCCTCTCAAAGGCGCGGCCCGCCTGGCCGCGGAG
>JAZDOF010000184.1:0-3014 GCA_043799015.1 Pseudomonadota bacterium
GGAATTCTGCTACAGGTGAGACACGTGAGGAGGTGCGCGATGAATCACCTGCCCGATGGACTGTGTGTCGCCGACGCGAAATTTCTACCCATTATCGCGGCGTATGTCAACAAGCTCGGCATAGTGGAGACGGTGGACCGCATGTGCCCTGAAGCTGAAGAGTGCGATGTCAGCCCCGGACGTATGATGGCAGCCATGATCCTTGACACCCTCACCGGACGACGCCCCCTGTATCGATTGGAAGCCACCTTTGAAAATCTCGACGTAGAGCTCTTGTTGGGCGTCCCCATCAGAGCTGAAAAACTTAATGATGATGCGGCAGGGCGCGCATTAGATCGCATTGGTCGCGCAGGTACCGGTCCGATTTTCAGTTCCATAGCTCTCACGGCGGCCAACCTCTTCAACATCGACACCAGCCACGTGAGCCACGACACCACAAGCCGCATCATGTACGGACACTACGATTTCTATGAAGACTCCAAGGATGAGCATCCATTTGAAATAACCTATGGTTTTAGCAAGCAAAAGCGACCGGATCTCAAGCAGATAGTCCACAGCTTGCTGTGTGTGGATCACGGCATTCCGATTTACATGAAAACCGAAAGCGGCAACGCCTCGGACATGAAGATCAGCGAGAACATTCTCAAGTGGGTTGTGGGTTCCATGCGTAAGTTCGGGGAGCGCAACATGCTTTACGTGGGGGATAGTGCGCTGGTCACCGAGCCGAACCTCAAACTCATGAACGATCCCAAGACGGGATGCCGCTTCGTAACCAGACTACCCAGCAGGTACACCGAATGCAAAGTGGCCATATCCCGGGCTGTGGACGCAAATGAGTGGGAGGATGAGGGGAGCTTTTCCGAGGAGCCTGAGACCCCCAAACGTAAGCACGCGCGCTATCGGGTCTTTGAGACCGTTGTCACACTTTATGGCCGGCTCTATCGAGTGATCGTGGTACATTCCGACGCTCATGACCGCCGCAAAACTCATGGGCTGGAGAGGCGCATCAAAGACGATGAAGAGAAGATGACCAAGATATTGACAGCCGAGCAAAGGATCAAATACGCATGTCGCCCCGACGCCGAGGCCGCCCTCGCCCGCCTCCCCGAGGGGCCTTTTCATAGCCTTACGGGAGAGATTGAAGAAAAGGCACATTACGGGAGGGGAAGGCGTAAGGCCGATGGTGCCGGTGCGCCCTCTCGCCGCACCTATCACTTGAAGCTGCGGGTCACGACCAAGACCGATGCCGTCGAAAGAGCCGAGAAGGAGACGGGTTGCTTTGTCCTTATAACCAATGTACCCAAAGAAGGTCCCGACGCGATGACCGCCCGGGAGGTCTTGGCCGCATACAAGGACCAACACTACATTGAGAGGAATTTCGGCTTCCTCAAAGACCCGGTGATCGTGAACAGTCTCTTCCTCAAGACGCCGCTGCGCATAGAGGCGCTTGGATTGGTGCTGGTGCTCTCGCTTTTGGTATGGCGGCTCATGGAGCGAACCATGCGGGCGAGCCTAAAGGAATCGGGAGGAACGGTAAGAGGCTGGGACAAGAAGCAGACCACACGACCCACGAGTCTGATGCTGACGGATGTGTTTATGTCGGTGATGGTGATCAGCAGCCTAGGCCGGCGGTTTCTCGCCAAGCCTCTGACCTCGATTCAAAACGCTTATCTCAGGATACTGAAGATACCACCCAGGGTGTTCACAGACCCCGATGCGGGTATGGAATCAGCGAGTAACGGCAATCTCCCGCACCATGAGGATCCCGGATGATCCCGATCATCGTTTGCCCATTCTTGATATCTGTTTCGCAGCCACGGCTCCGTGGTGTGTCTTTCAGCCTGAGCCGTCGTCGTAGGGGGATTATTTTCTCGCAGGAAAGGAGCTCTATTCGTTTATTCACATGATATTTTGTTAGGTTACCCGCTATACACGGCCGGCATTGCGACAATAAGCGGCCTTCCCGGCGCCGGAGAGAAAGGAGAGAGCTTCAGAAAGTGAACATGTCATTGACGTAACTGCCGGAGCACTCGCGACTCAACGGGAAGATGGGGGCCTTCCTGACGAGGTCGAAGCCTCCACGGGGAAGTTACAGCAACGGACGGCCGGAGGGCGCGGAACGTGAGGTCAACGGTTCTGGTGATCCTCAACTTGACGCGTACTTCCATCCCCCAGCCTCGACCGAAGGGCCGACCTTGTCAAGCGATTCTCGGAATTATTGAGAAGCTACCCGAAGAATGGCTCTTGTGGAAAACTCCGGTTACCCACTACCAGAATTTGCCTGCCGCAATCCCACCCTCTCGTATCGTATCTCGTTGATTCGCTGTTGAAAAAGAGAGGGCCCAATACCTCGGTCACACGCACACATTTGGACGCAACTATCCACCGGGCTCCCCAGGGTTGATTCCCCGGGGTAGCCTCCGGCTTTTTCGTTCGGATTCATGGGTGTGTTCGCCTTGATGGCACCGGCCAACGGACCTTAAGCGGTCGCGAGAACCAACCAGGCACCCGCATGGGATGTTCTCACAACGGCACTGGGGAACAACGCGAGTGGAACGCTGTTGCCCGACGCATCGTCCTGCGAGGAATGCACGGCGAATACGGCTTATTGAACTCCGATCAGTCGAGGTTCTTTCGGCGCGTGTTTTCCTGCTTTTCCCTCTGTTGCCTCTGTTCCATCATCTTTGCCGATCGGCGCTTCCTCTCTTCTTCCTTCTCCTTGTCGAGCCCCAGGAGATCTTCGGGCCCTCCGCCCAGCAACAATCTGAGCGCGTCGGTTACCAACCGTCTCATTCCGCCGCCTTCCTTCGGTTGAGAAACGGTCTCCGTATCCGGTTTGGCCGCAATCTCTTTTCCGGGGGTGGGTCCCACTGCGGGAGGCCCCACAACGGCCGGGGCCATATTGATACCGGGTGAAGCGGCTGTCGGTTGCGTCTCCTGAGACAAGACGCCCGTTGCAGAGCCGGCGGTGGCCGGTTGTCCGGGAAAGACACCCGACTCAGTCTTCTGTTCTG
>JAZDOF010000201.1:0-5105 GCA_043799015.1 Pseudomonadota bacterium
TTCCGTGGTGAGGCGAAGGCGACCAGGAAGGTCTCCGCCGTATTCATCCGTCCGGTGATTCGTCAATGGCGACAAAAATTGTCGAAGAATACCGGTCTCTCCCACGTCTATTTCGATCCCGTCAAATCCGGCTTCCACGAGGCACCGGGCTCCTTGGGCAAAAGCCGCAACGAGTTCGTGTATGTCCTCCGGCTCCATGGCCTTGCACACTTCTCCGTGGACTATGTCCCCAATCGGCTCAGGACCCCAAAGAGGAAGGCGACTGATAACTCCCTGACTCTGGAACCCGCGATGGGTGAGTCTGCCGAATACCCGTGCACCATGCTCGCGGATGGAGGCTGCCAGGCGAGAAATGCCCGAGCGGTCCACGTCCCCGAAAAGATGGATAAGCTTTTCGTACGGTCTGTCGTTGGGGTGTATGGAGAACTCGCCCACGACCACCAAACCGCAACCGCCTTGGGCTCGTTCCCTGTAATATGCCTGGAGAGCTTCGCTAATGCGGCCCTTGCCCGCGAGATTGGTGCGATGAGCCGGGAACGCGATTCGGTTACGCAGGCGGACGGGACCGAGGTCAATGGGCGTGAGTAATCGTTGGTACGTCATGAGCTTTTTTTCGTACGTAATTCGGTAGGATAGGAAGCGCTGCTACGATCCCGAAGGATCATTGCTCGGGCTCCTTCTGAGGCATTGCACAAGACATTCAGGGTCGGGGAGCCCCACCTCGCCGTAGCGGAAGTAGGCCACGGCCGGGCAACCTCCGCGGCAGGAATCGAACCGGAAGCAGGATTCGCACGAACGAGCTTCCAGGCCCCGAAACTCGGCCAACACCTGCGACCCCCGCCACATGTCTTCCAAAGAGGTCTCTCGGACATTGCCCACCAGAAACGGTTGTTCCTGAAGAAACGCGCACGGATAGACGTTGCCGTCGGGCGACAAACAGACCGTCATCTTTCCCGCGCCGCACATGTCCAGGCCGAGGCGTCGACGTCGTTCGGACGTGAGGCTGAAAAAGGAGTCGCCGGTCATCACCTCGGGGTCCGCGGACAGCCACCGGGCGAAACTTTCCAACTGATCCTTGGTAGGTGCCAGTTCGGCCCACGTATCCCGGCCGCGACCGGCAGGTCTGAAGCGGCTGACTCGAAGGCGCGCGCCGTACCGAGCCGCAAAGACTTTAGCGTCATCGATTTGTGGGAAGGACGGTTTCGTCAGTACCATGTTTATACTGAAATCTACGTTTTGGTCGGCAAGGCGGTCCAGGCCGGGGAGTATACGACTGTAAGTCCCTTTTCCCCGTACGCCGTCGTTGACGTCTTCGTCTATTCCGTCGAGACTTACCTGGAGGTAAAGCCCGTCAATTTGGGCCAAACGCCGACACGTTCCTTCCGTCAATAACGTCCCGTTGGTACTTACGCAAGACACGATGCCCTTATTCTGCGCGTACAGCAGGATATCGAAAATGTCGGGTCTGATAAACGGTTCTCCGCCGCCGAGGTTCATCTGAAAGATTTTGAGCCGGTCCAGCTCGTCGATAACCTTGAAACATTCCTCGGTGGACAACTCGCCGTCCATGGGTTCTCCAGCGGCGGAGAGGCAATGGCGACAGGACAGATTGCACCTCAAAGTAATTTCCCAAGTCACTGTAACGGGAGCTGACAAGCCCTTACGCGCGAGGTCCGACAGCACGAACGACTCCTTTTACCTCGAGATCGATCATAGCACGCTCCAAAGCCTCGACCGCCATGGCGGGAACAGCCCGTTGCGCACTCCATTCGTTCAAGGTGATACGCGAATCGAAAAACTCAGGGCTCACCCAGTCCCGTGACGCGAGAAAGAACAATCTGGGGCCTCTGCGATCGTAGAAGAGAAGGCCGAACGGTTCGCTCCTGACCCGCGCATGGGAAGTCAACTCATAGGCTGAGCTTCCCGGCCGAGCGGGATCAGTAGACGCCGCAGATTCCATCTATTGCCACCTCTTCGATCACTATTTCCGAAAAGGTCAGATCAGGTTCGGTTGAAGCCTCCTTGGTGCATGCACTCTTATCGGCTTCTCGAATTGTCGTTTCTCTTTCTTCCATTATCGACTTACTAACCTCCAAACATGCCTAATTATGAACGAACAAGCGACGGCCGTACCCGATGGATGCGGCCTTGGGGGCCCAGGAAAAGGCCCTGAAACCGGTGACAACCTTCGATCAATAGTGTCACGCGTTGAGAATTGCGGGAACCCTGAACGGTTGAGTGAATCGAAACAAACATCTGTAGGGGCGGGGTGTATCCCCGCCCGTTCCCTGGACGCCGACGGAGGGCGGGGATAAACCCCGCCCCTACGTTACCTTGGTTCCGCCGGGCCGGTTTTACCGCAAATTTCAAGGAGCGTCACTAAAGTATGGGTTGAAGACGGGCCGCGTTCTGCGTCCAGCCTCACCGGCGCCCCGTCATTCCTAACTGAAGCCCGCCTCATCCGCAAACGGGCGCGATCATCGCAGGATAAACCGAGATCAATCCCACTTGCAAACCCACCGTCCGACTATTTCTCGGCGCTCCATCGCGTCGACGACGTCATTGATCTCTTCCAATTTGAAATACTTGGAGATCAGTTTGTCCAGCTTCAGGGCGCCGGTTGCGGCCAGGTCCAGCAGCCTCGGTATTTCGAGTTCGGTGCTGATATTGCCGTACAGCGTTCCCATTATGGTCTTCTCATGGAGCGGTAGGAGCATGAGACCAAGATTGGTCACGGCGTCATGGGGCGTAATACCCGGGACGATGAGTTTCGCGCCCATGGCTGTGGACCACCATGCCTGTGCGATTGCACCGGGGTCGCCGATGGCTTCGAAGGCGTATTCAACTCCGCCTGGGGCTATCTGTTCGTTGATGATGGGGATGGGGTCCTGATTGCTGTTGTTTATGAAGTGCGTAGCTCCCATCTCCCGGGCGATAGCCTCTTTGGAGCTTTCCAAATCCACCGCTATGATGGGGTTGGCCAGCCGTAGCTTTGCGGCCCGGATGATGTTGAGGCCTACGCCGCCCATGCCCCAGACCGCGACCGATTGTCCGGGCTTGACCTTTGCCACGTTGTACACGCATCCCCATCCCGTGGGTACGCAGCATCCCAGGAAACAGGCCCATTCCAGGGGTATGTCGTCCCGGACCTTTATCGCGCCCGCAGCCGGCACTACTGTGTGAGTGGCGAATCCGGAAACGAAATTTCCGTGGAGAACGGGCTCACCCTTCATGTCCTTCAGCCTCGTGGTCCCATCCAGGAGAAGGCCATCCAAGAAAAGCCCAAAATGACCCTGACACAAGTACCCCTTGCCCTGGTAGCACGACGGGCAGTGACCGCAGGGGATCATCCATGTTGTGACGACATGATCGCCCGGCTTGAGATGCGTGACCGCCTTGCCGACTTCCTGAACAATGCCCGAAGCCTCGTGTCCGATAACGAACGGCATTTTGATCGGGATCTCGCCTTTTACTAGGTGGTAGTCCGAGTGACACCAGCCGGTGTAAGCGAGCTTTACGAGGACCTCGCTATCCTTGGGCGAATCAAGCTCCAATTCCTCGATGGACAGCGGCTTGTTGGGCTCCCGGCAGACAGCAGCCTTAATCTTCATGATCTACCTCCTCTTTAGCTTGGAACGTTTCCCTTGAAGACCATGAGACCCTAGCACAAGGGAATTCCGGTTGTCACGGCAATTTGGTGTGAGGCTCGCCGGCCGACCATATCAAAAAACGCAATCGTTCACCGCGTTGGAAGAAGAATCAACCACAAAGACACGAAGGCACAAAGAAATCAAAGGCTAATATTTTTCTGGCCTCTGCGGGGCCAAGCGCCCGCTTTCACTGACAGGTGGATACGATCCGCAAGTCAATCGGCTTTTGTCATCTATTTCGATTCTTCCTTCGTGTCTTGGTGCCTTCGTGGTTTGATTTTCCAGGGCCGGCGAGCCGGCGCTGTGTACGCTTACCTACAAACCCCAATAGTTTTGTTCCGGTTCGAACGCGTTGGCCCATAGGGTTATTTCCACGGATGGCGTGAGATCGACCACCACGACGTCGAAACGCATGAACGGCGCCCGGACGTAGCGTTTCCCCACGAATTGGACCGCGGCCCGGACTATTCGTTTCTGCTTTCGCCGGTCAACGGAATATACCGGATCGTAGGTGGATCTAGAATGGCGGGAACGCACTTCAACGAAAACCAGGTATTCCTCATGCTCGGCAATAATGTCCACCTCGCCCGTTCGACACAAAAAGTTGCGTTCTATGATCTTATAACCGCGCTCCGCCAGGTACGCGGCGGCAAGGTCCTCCGCCATCTTGCCCTTTTCGGCGGTTGGGCTTCCGGGCTTGGAATTCCGGCCGGACCGCGTAGGGGGTCTTGAGTTTTCGGCCATAAGCGGGCCTCGCAAAATAGGGTATTGGTGAACGGAAATCATGCCACAGCCGGAGGCGCCGTGCAATCAGTATCAGGATCGCCGGCGATCGGCCGAATGACTCCACGGGGACCGTCACAGACTGCTCCGGCCTTTCCCGTTGGAAATACAAGGGTTCCGATGTGTGATTTGAAGGCCTTCGCGGCCCGCAGGAAGGCACGACATCGGGGTGCCGCTCAGTTTTTTCTCTATAGTGAAATTCAGGAACGTTCCTTTTCGCCCGGCCGGCACAGCACCGATCGTCTTGGCTGTTCCAGGGGGCGCCCCCTCTTCCCTTTCACCTACGATACCGCAAAAACAGGTTGCGTTGCCCGATAAGAAAATGTACAGTATTTGGAAGTTCTCCGAGTCCCGTGGCAGGGTTGCGATCGGATGGGTCATCCATCCGGGACCCGTCGGGACATAACGGGTAACCGGCAACAGTAGCCGGTCGGCTCTAAGGGTGCCGGATCGGTTCGGACCAAGACGCACGATCTTCCCGGGTGCCCGTGCCGCCGATCATACTGTTCACTCCCATGAAACGGTGCCGGGCGTCATGGATGTGCGCTCGACCCCAGCGGCTGAGCCGAGCGGTCCCATGGATCCAGTGCGGCACTTATATTTGCATCGGGGTGTTTCGCCGGGCCTTGACTCGGAAGTCGGGGGACATTGCTCAACGTCGAAATCGAAGCT
>JAZDOF010000207.1:0-13958 GCA_043799015.1 Pseudomonadota bacterium
ATCACTTGGCTTTCCGGCGTAGTCTTATGTGGAATACCCTATATTATACCAAATATATTCGTTCTCGTTATCGCCGCCATCGTATTAATGGCGTTGCCGTTTCTGGTAAGGTTATAGCTCAACTTCAGCACATCGCTCGTCAGTTGGTCCTGATCCGAACATTTTTGCCACCGCGGACGTCGGCGTCCTCAAGAATAAAACCTACCGAGGGCCCCCAAGCTCAGATGCCTACGCCCTCAAAAAGAAGAGGCCGGAACCTGCTGTTGCGGATTCCGGCCTCTTCTCAAAGGCTTAGACTAGCGCTGATGGATTACCAGCGTGAGCCGCCGCCCGAATTTCTGCGCCCTTCTCCGGAATTGGTCTTCGGACGCGCCTCATTCACCTTCAGGCTTCGGCCGCCCAGATCCTTGGAATCCAACTGCTGGATTGCCTTCAGACCTTCTTCACGGTTGGTCATTTCGATGAATCCGAATCCCCGCGACCTGTTCGTAAACTGGTCAACGACCACCTTCGCCGATTCTACTTCGCCGTACGTTGCAAATAGGCTCTTGAGTTCCGCCTCGCTGGAATCGAAGGAGAGGTTTCCGACATAAATTTTGATACTCACGCAATAGCTCCTTTGGAAAAAGCACGCCTCAATGTTGGTAGGGGTGCGTTTGCGGTTACGAACAAGGGCGCTTTGTGAACGGGGATGAACCGGATGGAAATTCGGTATGAGGTCCTCACCACGGGGCCAATGTCCTAGGATCTTAATCCTTGCATGACGCCCGTAGTCCTTTGTGCGAGGTCGACTGGAGAAACACAAGTTAAGGTTCAACAGTTATAATGTGCCAAGAATCCGCTATTGTCAAGGGATTTTGACGTAAATAATTAAGTGCATGGTTATATGAAGTATTATAGGCGATTGTCGCTCCATTCTCTTCGCGTTTCCCAGGCTCCCTGCTTCTCCGAGGGCTGAAGCGCGTCGGGGAAAGGTCATAAATCGTCGTCGGCTTGTAAGAGCACGCTTCCTGGCCTAAGATGTCTCATTAGTCTCTCGGCGACGGTTTTTGGAAGTTTCAACCAAGAGACTGCAACTATTGCTTTTTTACAACTTTTTACCCCGGCATTCGGCCGGTTTTTCGAGGAGATAAGGATTCTATGAAATTGCTCTTGGTGTTTCCAAAAAGTGAGGGCGGTTATTGGGGAAAGGTCCGGCACGGAAAAGCGGGCCTTGTGGCTTTGGGGTTACCGACGGTGGCCGCGCTCACGCCGCCGGGTTGGGAGGTCGCCATTCATGATGCTCGCGTCGCTCCCCTGGATTACGAACGGAAGGTTGATCTGGTAGGCATTACCGGGTACACCGCAGAGATCCCCAGCACCTATGCCATAGCGGATGAGTTCAGGAAAAGAGGTGTTCCCGTGGTCTTGGGCGGTGTCCATGTCAGCGCGATGCCGGAGGAGGCGCTCCAACACGCCGACGCAGTCGTGATAGGGGAGGCCGAATTGGTATGGGAGCGGTTGCTAACCGATTTTGAATCGGGGTCAATGCAGGGCGTTTATCATTCAGACACCCCATGCACGATGCTGGACATGAAGATTCCCAGACGCGATCTCCTCAACAGTGCAATGTATACGGGTTTTTACACGATTCAGGCCACACGGGGTTGTCCTTACGACTGTGATTACTGTGCCGTCACGGGCGTATTCGGGCGTAAGTTCCGAACGCGGCCCGTAGCGGAGGTGCTGGATGAAATCCGTGCATTCGACGCAAGGCACTTTCTGTTTGCCGATGATAATATTTGCGGGCAACCCGCCTATGCGAAGGAGCTGTTCAGGGGTCTCATCCCTTTGAAAAAGAAATGGGGCGGGCAGACCTCCATAACGTTCGCCAAGGACGATGAACTCCTTCGCCTGTATGCACAAAGCGGGGGGCAATATGCCTTTATCGGTCTTGAGACCCTTTCCCGGAATAATCTCAAGGACATCAACAAGCAGTGGAGCAAACCCGAGGACTACGAAGAAGCCATCGCCAAAATTCATCGCGCAGGTATCAACGTTATCGGGAGCTTCATATTGGGCCTGGATAACGACGACCCCTCCGTTTTTCGGCGCACCCTTGATTTTGTCCTGAAGACTCGGATTGCGGCCGCTCAGTATCATATCCTCACACCGTTCCCAGGGACACGCTTGTACGATGGAATGCACAAGCATAACCGCGTCTCGAAACGCGATTGGTCAAAGTATCACACCAGTGAGGTTGTATTTCAGCCTGCCGGCATGACTATGGAAGAACTACAGGATGGATATAATTGGATTTTCCGGGAGACGTACACCCTTCCCAACATTCTGAAACGAGTATTCCGCAGCCTGCGGGGAATTCCGTATCGGATAGCAGTGAATCTCAGTTATCGGAAAAAAGCCCTGCAAACACCCCTCGCCTCTTTTGGAAAACCTGGATGAGACGCGACACCGACCGCACATTCAGCCTTCCGATGAAATCGGATGATCGTTCACCACGATGGGTGAAGAATGAACCACAAGACACAAAGGTATAGACAAATCAAATACCAGCAACATTCAGCCGCCTCGGGGCTAAGCATACGCTTTGATTGACGGGTGGACACGATTTGTGAACCAATAGTCATTCATGAATCATTTCAACCTCTTCTTCGTGTCTTGGTGACTTTGTGGTTCTGCTTTCCGGATTCAAGGAGCCGTCCGGGTGAACGGTAACCACCAACGATCGGCATGGTCCTGATCGGGTTTGTCTCAACATCGTCATGTTTTACAGTTGACGAGGTGCGAAGTCCGCCCGGATGCCGGCTATGCCATGCTGTTGCATGGGAATTCGGATTCTCACCAATAACCGGTCTGTTACGGCCGGCTTGTGCGACTCGTTGACATTTCACGCCGTTAAAGTCTATACTGAATACATAATTATACCATAGGGCGTGTGGGGAAGGCTCTATTTCATTTGGTGAGGGACGTTCGCATATGTGGTCGCTCAAGGGCCGGCGAAAAAAAGAATGCTCAGTGCGAAACGAATGCGCGGAGTCGATGATTTCGGATCTTAGTAACGGCCTTAGCCGTCGCCGATTTCTTAGCCTCGCGCCGGGGCTGCTTCTCGGCAATGCCCTTGTGAGCCCGTTCGGGTCCGAACAAAACCCCCATGTTCGACCCGGAGAGGATTTCCTCATTCCCCGGAAAGGGGAGATGCTCCCCACCCATCTGATATACCCCGTCGACACCGCCCCCGCCGGGTTGGCGCTTAAATGGGCAACCACGGCCTTCCTTACGTTCGATGACGGCCCCCTACCCTGCACCGGCGACATCCTCAACCGGCTTGCCGACGAAGGCCAAACGGCAACATTCTTCGTAATCGGCCGAAACCTTGAAAACAAGCGACTCCGGAAATTGGCGATCAGGGCCGTTCAAGAGGGGCATGAGCTCGGCAATCATTCCTACAGCCATCCTCAATTCTCGTACCTGTCGGCTCGGAAGGCCCGGGAAGAAATCCGAACTACCCACAAACTCATTCAAGAAGTCATTGACGAATCAGGGGTCAGCGGCGTTCGGCAGAACCTGTTTTTCCGGTTTCCCTTCGGACTCCCGGGTGGTGGAGCAAGCTATCGGGCTTCCGCTGAGGTTCTGGTGGAATTGGGATACCGAATTGCTTGGTGGGACCTGGATACCAACGATTGGCGCATGGGATACGCGTATCAGCCGAGAACGCCTTCCACCGTCATTGCGGCCATGCGTAAGGCCCGCCCAAGGGACATAGTCCTTCTTCACGATAGGAACCGCACGGCGGAGATATTGCCGAAACTCTTGAACGTGCTCGTTACCGGTTGCATAACCTCCATGCCTTTGTCGTGTTACTCCGGACCGGATTCGATGGACGGCACCCCGGACACGACGTCGGAAGACGGGGCTGCGCCGGAGGGTGAGGATTTCCTTGCTTTTTGATTCAGCATGAGGCCGATGGGCAACAACCAACTCGGCTGAAATCTCACGCATCCGAACGGACTGTGTTGGGCGAGCCGGTCGTTTTACCCGATACACAGGGCTTTTTCATCCACGGTCGTGACCGGTACCGGTCATGGCAGTCAGCGAAGACGGCGCGAATGATCTTTTCTCTTCAAAGAAGGTTTCTCCTTTTGCTTCTCCTGCCGGTTGCGCTGATTCTCAGCGGGGTGGGAGTAGCCGGTTTTTTCTTCGTACGCACGTACCTTTTGGAACAATGGGTGGCATCTACGCGGCTTACTCTCGAGAAGGCCGCGTTGGAAGTACACAAACAGCTCAATGACAAGATCGAGCTCATAAACCTGATCGCTAAGTCCGATCCCATTCCAAACGGTAGGGTCACCCAAGCCTTCCTAATTCAAGAGCTTATCCAAAAGAAAGGCGTACGCTTCGTTGACGTAATAGTCAATGACGGATCCGGCGAGGGACAGCGGCCGACGACGGAACAATCCGAGGGGTTCGGAGCCGACATTGCCGATGGATTGTACACCATGGAGCTTTGCGGAGATGTGGGCTTTTGCGCTCCCACAATGGACCCCAACGCCATGGACCGGAGCCTCCGAATAGTCAAGACATACGGGGGGCAAGGCGTTTCTCCTCTCAAGACTCTCCTGGTTCGCGTCAGCTTTGATGCCTTGATGGATCCGGTCAGAGATATGGGCCTATCCCGGGGAAGCAGTGCCAAGCTCGTGACGAGCACAGGCCAGATTCTTGCGGAAACCGACAAGTCCATGAGAGGCAGGAACCGGCTCGGAGAAACCGGGGACGCTCTGGAAAAGCAGATACTTGACGGCATACGAAAGAACCGGTTCGGCACCATCTTTGGGCCCGGTCACCCCCCTGAAGTGGTCGCCGGATTTCATTCCGTACCTTTCATCAACTGGTATCTGATACTCTATTCCAGGGGAGAAGAAATACTCGGCCCCATAGTAACGTTGAGATATTATTACGGGATATCTGGAGTCACGGCAATTGTGGTCATCCTACTGCTGATCCGTTTCACCACTCGATCCGTCGCGACGTCGGTAGGACGGATCTCGGAGGCGGCCCTGAAGGTTCAGGAAGGGAACTATGCGGTATCCTTGCCCGAGGCCGGCAACGACGAGATCGCTCAGTTGAGCCGGAGTTTCAATAAAATGGTCGAGGGGCTCGAACAACGGGACCGAATCGAACGAACCTTCGGCCGTTATGTGGACAAGCAGTTCGCGGCGGAACTTATGAAGCGGCCCGATGCCTTACACCTGGGTGGGCGGAAGCGCACGGTGACCATTATGATTGCCGATCTACGCAATTTCACCAGTTTCGCGGAGCAACTCCCACCCGAGGAAGTAATCGCGATCCTGAACCGTTACTTTGCCCGGATGATCGCCATAATCGACCGGTACCGCGGGATTATCGTCGACTTCTTCGGTGATTCCATATTGGTTTTCTTTGACGGAATGAATGCGGCCATTGAGCGGAAGGCTTCCGATGCAGTCCAATGCGCGGTCGAGATGCAGCAGGAGCATGAAGGCTTTGTCGCGGAAATTCGGGAGGAGGGTTTGCCGGAACTGCGTATGGGGATAGGTATCCATACCGGACCGGTAATCGTGGGGAACATCGGTGCGGAAACCCGTGCCAAGTACGGCATCGTGGGATCGGACGTGAATTTGACATCTCGAATACAGAGTACCGCGTCGGGTGGGAAGATAGTCATATCCAAACAGACCTACGACCTGCTGCGTGACAAGGTGCGGGTGTCCCCAGGGTTCAGGGTGTGCCTGAAAGGCGTCGGCGGCGACAGGGAGTTGTTCGAGGTGGAATCCTTCGACGGCTCTAAGGTCGAGGAATTCGTCAGTAGATGATGGCGGCGTACCCCACGAAGCTTGAGTTGGGCATTACGTCATAGCTTGTGTAGTAATCCAGCAAACGGCCGCGGGTTACTCCCAGCTTTGCCGTCGATGCCGCAACGGATGCGATCGGCCCGGCCGAGCATGTGTTGCGTCGCTTGTCGGCGTCCGCCAGCAATCCCGTGACATCCAGTTCCAAGGCCTTGTCGATGAGTGAACGATCGTTTTCGTCCTTTACCCACTCCACCGCGGAAACACCTGATCCCTTGGGTGAGAACCCATAGTTCGGTCCGTAATGGGTTAGGTCCGCGGAACCTATGAACACGGCCGTCAAGCTCGTGCCGGCGAGTTCCGCCATGACCGCCTCGGCCAAAGATAACGCGTCGGCGGATGCAGGAGAATGAACGGCCAGAACGGGCACATCTCCGAAAAAATAGCGGACGAAAGGAAGGAGAATTTCAACCGTGTTGTCCTCGAATCCCCGCGGGGCCGCCGCTGCATGGCCCGTCTCGACCAACCGACGGGAAAACTCTGTATCCAATGGTTGAGGCCCAAACGGCGTCTCCCACGAATCGTCCATATAGGCTATCGGTTTCCTGCCGGCCGGTAGATGGCCTCCATACAGCACCACCCGATCGGGTTGCCACGACGCGGCAAGGGTGGAAACCACTTTGGCCGCGGCTTTGCCGGAAAAATACCATCCAGCGTGAGGTGCGACCCCGCCGATCCATCTTCCCTCAGGGACATGGAAGCCTTCCGTGAATACGCGTATCTGCCGGCGGCAGTCGGCTTCCGAGGCCGGATACCATCCCTCCGGCAGCGCCCTCTTACGTACGGCCATATCAATACCTCCCCATCGCGACTGATTTATTGTAGAATCATGCCCATCCGAAAGCAAATCGTATTGTTGCGGAGTCCGGTATGCCGATCCGAATGAAGTGCATCCGGGCCGGGGTAATATTGGTGGGACTCGTGCCGACCACTCCTTCGGACAGGGACGGTTTGGAGGCATTGCTGAAATGCTCAGGCTGACTCTGCGCTTGAGCTGGAGTTATAAGTTCAAGCATGCCTACGTATTATGGATATTTTTTAATGTATTGGATTATAAACAATTGACATGCGCCTGCTATCGTGCAATAACCGTAATTGAAAAAAACAACCATATCCTGATTCGCCCGCTCTGACGGGCATTTTTTTTATGCACGCAAATCGTATCAAATCCCTCGGAGGCATCATTCTCGGAACCGCGGTAGGCGACGCGCTCGGGTTGCCGGATGAGGGGCTGTCTCCAGGCCGTATTGGACGTTGGCGTCGAGGCAAAGTCGGACATCGGTTTGTTTTCGGACGAGGTATGATCAGCGACGATACGGAGCACACGATCTTCGTTTGCCAGGCGCTCCTGGAACATCCGGACGACCCTGATGCATTCGCGCGTTCCCTTGCCGGGCAACTCCGTTGGTGGCTCGCGGCCGTTCCTGCCGGAATCGGGTGGGCCACGCTCAGGGCGGCCATAAAGCTTTGGCTGGGGTTCTCTCCATCGCGGAGCGGGGTGTTTTCCGCCGGCAACGGACCTGCCATGAGAAGCGCCATCGTCGGGGGGTATTTCGCCGGAGACCCTGCCGGCATATGGGCATTCACGGCCGCGTCCACCCTTATCACCCACACCGACCCCCGCGCCCTGACGGCAGCATCCGCCGTAGCCGCAGCTTCGGCCTGGTCGGTACTACACGGCCCCGATCAGGCTCCCGGGGGTTCGGACATCACGGACCTGTTTCTTCCCCTTTCACGACCTAATGATGGGGAATGGCCGGATATGGTGAATCGAATGACTGGGGCCTATTCATCCGGACGGACTGTGAGCCGGTTTTCGGAGTCCCTTGATCCCGCCGGTCGTGGTGTGAGCGGATACGCGTATCGGACCGTGCCCGTTGCTCTCTTCGCGTGGTGGCGGCACTACGGGGATTTCCGCTCGACGGTCGAATCCGTGCTTGCATGCGGTGGAGACACCGACACGGTGGGGGCCGTCGCAGGGGCCATGGCCGGAGCCGTGGTAGGTCACGATGGAATACCGCACGAATGGATTGAGGGCATCCTGGAATGGCCGCGGTCGGTCCGGTTCATGCGTCGAGCAGCGGCACGCCTTGCCGACCAAGCGCCCGGGGACAAGGGGTCCGGTCGCGTCCGTTATTTTTGGCCGGCTTTGCTTCCAAGAAACATCCTGTTCCTTGTGCTCGTGATGCTTCACGGGCTGCGGAGACTTTTGCCGCCATATTGACGTCGGTTGCTTCCAGAATGCCGCGTTCCGCCGGATCCCTATGCCAAAGACGCTGCGCAGCGTTGCGGCCTTCTTTTATCGCGTCCAAGCGGTTCATCGAATGGAGGCCCGGGCGGAACTCCGTTCCTTTTTAAAAACCGAAATCTTCCACCGCGATTAATGAACAGTGAACCACGAGGCCAAGAGCGCCGTTAGTCCCCCGGTCGTCAGCCGGCATCCGAGAGGAGTCACTCCTGAGCTTGCTGATCCGTCACGCTCGGGAGCCTATTTGGCTCATCGGCAGGTCGGATCTTGGTAAATTCAATGTCCACGCTTATGCCCGCGCCCATTCCGAAATTTCCTGTAACCCTGAAGCAGCCCACTTCGTAGATGGAATTCGTGTCCCGAAGTTCGTTTTCAATGGAAGACGCCACGTTGGCCCCCAAGATGGCAACCCCCTTCAGCTTCCCCAAGAAGTCGGTCGTATTACGAATTCCTTCCCACGCGCCTCCTGCCATTTCAGCCGCTGCTTGTACCGCTCCCATAGCGGCTTCCCCGGCCGCGGGCACGACGCCACCAGCGACGCCGACTACGGCTTGTCCCACGCCCAACACTGCCGTACCCGCCCCTTTTGCCTTTCCCGCTACAGCTTGTCCAGCTCCGGCCGCCGCCTTGCCGGCGGAGCAGACCGCTCCTCTCGCTTGATCCAATTTTTCCCACATTTTTACACCTCTTAGCGCAATTACTCGCAAGTGTTTTTAGGGTGAATCAGCAGAGCGATTTATGAATAGGGTTTTGTCCACGAGCCGCTCAACTGTTGCGGCTTCTTCATTTATTCCGCGCTCAGATAGATTCTTGGGCAAGCACGAAAGTGTCACTGGCTGCAAGCCGTCATCGTTTGATATGATCGATATTCTCGAGTGCAGCCGTAAAACGGTGCAAGGTCTTGAATAGCGACTGCCGGCCTGGAGGTCAAGCAAAAAAAATGCCGTTTTGGCGGCTACTTTTTCACCCTCGCCGACACAACAAAACGTAATATCGAGTATATCCAAGAACCACTCTTTGAACCTCGGCCCAAAGGACTGCGTCATTCGAATACGAGCGGTCTTCAACCCCCTCCCGATTTCCTACCCCAGCCATGGTACAAATCGTTGCCGGCCGCCGGGAATCTACTATAATGTCGTACGAGACCGACATCCGGCCCGGAGGACAAGATGAGACCTATTGTATTCGGACGGTGGGGTAGTGCTCTCGAAGACGGCCGAAAGGCCCTGGAACCAGGCCAAATAACGCGTAAAGGTCACATTCCTTCATTTTCCGGACTTCCGGACAACATCACGGCAATCATGAGCGGCAAGGGTTTTCTTCTGTATGAGGGGGAGTTCGATTTCGTACGTATGATCAAGGAGTACGTCGCTCGAATTCAGGAGAAGTACTGCTGCGGAAAGTGTCTGACCGGCATCAAAGGGACCAAGATGCTTCTGGTCACACTGGAAAAGATCGTTGGGGGCAGCGGAGAAAATTCGGACTTGGGGCTGTTGGAGCGGGTGGGAGGCATCCTCAATGATTCGGCAAAGTGCTCCGTGTGTCAAAGCGCGGGGGAACTCACGCTGGACGGGCTGACGCACTTTCGTGACCACTTCGAGCGGGCCCTTGCGGAAGGCGTCAAAGAACCGGCGCTTCACTACATGTCGGCCATATCCGCCCCGTGTATGACCACATGCCCGTGCCGTATCAACATCCCTGCTTATGTGGAGAAACTCCAGGAGGTGCGCTACGAAGAATCCCTCGAGATCATCCGCGAGGAGATGCCGGTGCCGGGCGTGACGGGCCGAGTGTGTCCCGCCCCGTGCGAAAAGGCATGCACGCTGGCCAATCACGGCTGTAAGCCCATACCGATCAGGATACTCAAACGGGTCGCGGCCGATTATGAGATGACCCACAAGCTCCCGCCGCCGATGCAAAAACGGGAACTCAGGGAACCCCCCGTGGCGGTGGTAGGTGCCGGGCCTGCCGGCCTGTCCGCGGCCTATTATCTCAACAGACGGGGGCACCCGGTGACGATATTCGAGGCCATGAATCTGTCCGGAGGCATGGTTCGGGTCGGTATCCCGCCCTACAGGCAGCCTAGACGCGTTCTTGAGCGCGATATTCGCATCATTCTGGAGTTGGGGGTGAAACTGGAGGAAGGCAAGCGCCTGGGTAAGCACTTCACGATCCAAGGGCTCTACGACAAGGGCTTCAAGGCCGTGTTCCTGGGGATCGGGTCCCATCGATCCCTGCCGATGGGCATCAAGGGTGAAGGCGAGAACATCAAGGGAGTATTCACAGGGGGAATTGACTTTCTGAGAGATCTCAACCTGGAGAAAACCGTAGACCTCGGGTCAAGAGTTATCGTTGTCGGTGGAGGCAACACCGCGGTGGACTGCGCGCGGACCAGCCTGCGAATGGGCGCGCAAGAGGTCCGCGTTGTCTATCGACGAACCGAACACGAGATGCCGGCAGACCACATGGAAGTGGAAGACGCGGCCGATGAAGGGGTTATTTTTCATTTTCTGACGCAGCCGGTGGAAATCATTGCGAAGGGCGGGCAAATGCGCGGCCTTCGTTGCATCAGGATGGAACTGGGGGAACCGGACAAATCGGGCCGACGACGCCCTGTGCCGGTTGAAGGGTCCGAGTTCGACATGGAAGGGGACACCATCATCCCGGCCATCGGACAAAAGGCCGACCTTGATTGCATCGGGCCGGATGACGGAATAGCGATCACCAGATGGGGAACGATCAAAGTCGATCCGGACACGATGATGACTTCCCGCGCAGGAGTTTTCGCTGCCGGGGACGCTGTGAGCGGGCCTTTGACCGTGGTTCACGCGGTCGCGGGCGGAAAGCCGGCGGCAGATATGATTCATGAGTATCTCAAGACGGGAGCATGCACCCCTCCGCTCCACCTGATGATGGACAAGGTTCTCGATGCCGTTGAAAGGGACTACTCGGTCCCGGTGACACCCAGACAAGAGGCCCGTGAAGGCGATAAAGCCCCAATAAAGAAACTGGATCGTCGTGAGCGAATAGCTTCATTTGAGGAAGTCGAATCGGGCTTGAGTCAGTACGGTTCCTTCCTGGAGTCAAGCCGCTGTCTCCGGTGTTTTCACCTCGTTATGGCGGCCGTTCGGCCGTGATAAGACCGTCAACCGGATCTGTCACCAGGGGAGAAGGATACCAAGATGCCTCTTCTGACCATCGACGATATCGAGGTAAATGCAACGGAAGGGTCAACGATCCTCGAGGCGGCCGAGGGGGCCGGTGTATGGATACCGACTCTGTGCCGTTACCGGAAAACCACTCCATCCGATTCATGCCGCCTCTGTGTAGTGGAGGTGGAAGGAATAGACCGCCCCGTAACATCCTGCAACAGCATGGTAATGGACGGAATGCGGGTAAGAACCGACACGCCTCGGCTCCGGGCAATGCGGGAGGCGGTAATGCAACTGATCCTAATGGACCACCCGCTTGACTGTCCTGAATGCCCGGCAGGAGGCGAATGCGAAATCCAGCGCATAACGTGCCGATTGGGGATATACGGGATCGATTTTCCGTTGAAAGCCCGCGGAGTACCCGTAATGCGGGACTGGCCCTTGATCGAGTACAACCAGAACCTCTGTATTACTTGTCAGCGGTGCGTCAAGGTCTGCCATGAGGTGATCGGCGCGAGCGCGCTGACACTAAAGGGGGTCGGTTACGAAGCGCGCATCGACACCATCGACGGTAAGGTCCTCAACTGCGATTTCTGCGGGGAGTGCGTGGAAGCCTGTCCCTCCGGCGCCATGGCGAACAAGGTGTCCTCACGCTGGGCCAGATCGTGGGAGCTTAGAAAAGTCCCTACCATCTGCCCTCTTTGCTCGGCCGGCTGCCGGATGGAGGCAAATGTCAAGGACGGACGCATCTTTAGGATAACCACCGACCCGCATACTCATAACCAAGGGACCCTATGCGTAGGCGGCCGCTTTGGTTACGATTTTGTCCATAGCGATGAACGACTTCAAACGCCGCTTCTTCGCAAAGACGGCATGCTTCAGCCGGTTACGTGGCAGGAGGCAACCGCTTACGTCGCGGACAACCTTAAGAAAATCATCAAAGAACATGGGCCGGAAAGCGTTGCCGGTCTTGCCTCGCCAAGGCTCACCAACGAGGACTGTTATGCTTTTCAGAAGTTTTTCCGAGCCGTTATCGGAACCAACAACGTCGATAGCGAAGCAAGGTTCGGACTGCTCCGGGTCCAGCGAGCTCTCGAACTGACCTGTGGAGTGCGAGGGGCCGTGAACACTCTCGGCCAACTGCTTGGGACGGGTGCAATCTTCTTGATCGGACTCGACCCGATTGAAGAAACCCCCGCGCTGGGCTGGAAGATCAAGACTGCGGCCCGCCGCCACGATAGTAACCTGATCGTGGCCAATGCCCGCGCCACAAGCCTTGACCGGTTCGCCAAGGTCCGGTTGCGGATTAGGACCTATTCGGAGGGTGAGCTGGTCCTGGGGCTGATGAAACTGATCCTGGATCTGGACCTCTGGGACAAGAAATTCGTCCACTCCAGGACGACCCATTTCCTCCTCATGAAGAACCTGCTTGACAAGATTTCCCTTAAGGGCATTCTCAGGAGGACGGGAGTGTCGCAAGAGGACTTGGAAGAGGCCGCGCGGATATTTGCCCGGGCAGGCGATGCGGCAGTCATCTTCGGAGGGGACGTAATCCTCCAAGAGGACGGCCTCCAGTGCGTGATGAATCTGGCGAACCTTGCACTTCTTACCGGTCACGTGGGCCGAACTAACGCGGGGATTTACCCTATCTTCGAAAAGGGAAACATACTGGGGCTATGTGACATGGGGGTGTTTCCCGAATACCTCCCGGGGTATCAAAGCGCGGCAAACGCTAGAGACGTTTTCGAGAAAGCGTGGGCGACCACCGTTCCGTACACGAAAGGTCGCACCGCGCCCGAGATGGTTCGAGGACTGGAGCATGGCGATGTGCGCGCCCTGTACCTGGCAGGAGCGGACCCGCTGACTGACTATCCGTATTCAGGGCGCTTCAAAGCTGCCATCGAGAAAGCCGAGCTTGTCGTGGCGCAGGATATCTTCCTAAGTCCGACTGCAAAGATGGCCCACTGCGTGTTTCCGGCCGCCTCTTTTGCCGAGAAGGACGGGACCATGACCAACATCGAGCACCGAGTCCAGAAGATAAATCAAGTCATCCCTCCCACAGGGCAGAGCAGACCGGATTGGAGTATCCTGGAAGGAGTGGCCACGGCCATGGGTCGCCCCATGGGATATTTCAGCTCGAAAGACGTTTTCAATGAGATCGCCATGACGGTACCGTTCCATCGGAAACTGACTCTGCGGGATCTCGAAGGAGACGGAGTGGTTGTGCGACCGCCTGAAGACGGCATTCCCGCCGCACGCAGGGGCAAGCCTTACTCTTTTGCCCCCGTCCGAGCGATGGAGAAACCGATGCCTCCGGACGCGGCATTGTATCCCTTTGAGCTGGTGGTGGGTCGCTCGATGTATCACTTCGGTTCCACAACGACTCGATCCGAGAACTTGCGACGGCTCTGTCCGGAAGGTTTCGTGGAAATCCATCCGGAGGACGCGGAGCGCTTGGGAGTTGTCGATGGGGATGCCGTCGAAGTAACGTCGGAGTCAGGGGTCATCAGAGCCCCGGTCAAAATTTCCCTGAATGTGTCCAAAGGAATGGTGGCTGCGCCCAATAACTTCCCCGACGCGGGAGTTTACGGCCTGTTCACGGAGAATACGACCATGTGCCGAGTAAAACTGACGGTTCCGGTCAACGGCAGGTAAGATTACGAATGTGACCGA
>JAZDOF010000213.1:0-15641 GCA_043799015.1 Pseudomonadota bacterium
CGTGAAACGGCCGATGTTCTGCTCGCCGGCAATTTGGACGAGTTGGGCCTGCTTGTGGAACGGGAGTGGAACCGTCGCCGAGAATTGGCCCCCGGCGTAAGCACCCCGAACGTGGAGGCGATCATACTGGCGGCTCGTGAAGCCGGCGCATCGGGGGGCAAGGTGTGCGGCGCGGGCGGAGGGGGATGCATAGTCAACATCGTTCCTCCCCACAGGAAGGCTGCGGTGGAGGCGGCCATATTCGAAGCGGGAGGGACCGTGATGGACTTCCGGCTTGATCCCCGAGGGCTGGATATCGTTGAAATGAATTGATAGGTCATCGGGCCGGCCCATTCCGGGGGGCCGTGAAATTCCTTGTTGCCGACCGGCATCTTTCGTGTTACAGGTTTTCGCTCAACAATCCGTAAGGTTGGAGGAGAAAGCCATGCGTATGATCAGGCGATTGGGATTATTGACGGCCCTTCTGCTCACTTTGGTGTGGGTCCTCGCCGCCGGAGCGGCGGACAAGGGGGCCAAGCCCTGGTTCGTGATAAAGGACAAGAACGGGTCGTGCAGGGTACGACAAGCCGATGACAAGACCCCCAAAACCATCGCGGGCCCATTCGCCACAAGAGACATGGCGGAAAAGATGAGGGACGAAAAATGCCCGCCGAAGAATAAGAAAAAATAAAGATTAGGAACATATTTGCGGAACCGGCCGGCCCCGGGTAACCCATCCCGCCGGCCGAGCTCGCCGAACGGTCGTACTGAACGATCACCACGAGCGTGGTTCCTCAATAATCCTCCGGGGTCGAGCCGGCAAGCACTCCTTTATCCAAATGGAGCACTCTCTTGGATCTCCGGGCGGCCCGTGGGTCATGGGTGACCATGAGGATGGTTTTCCCGTACGCATCGTTCAATTGCGCCATCAAATCGAGCACATCCGTCGCGGACTTCTTGTCCAGGTCCCCCGTGGGTTCATCCGCCACGATTATGAGGGGATCGGTAACGAGGGCCCGAGCGATAGCAACCCTTTGCTGCTGGCCCCCGGAAAGCTGCGAGGGGTAATGGTCGATCCTGTCCTGAAGCCCCACGGCCTCCAGCGCATCCATTGCGTGTTCCCGGCGGGCTCGACGGGACAAAGAAGTCAGCAAAAGGGGAAGTTGCACGTTTTCCAAAGCCGACAGGACGGGGATAAGGTTGTAAAACTGAAAAATGAACCCCACGTGGCCGGACCGCCACCTGTTGAGCTCAGACTCACCCATCTCCTGGATTTCCACGCCGCCCACGAGGATTAGGCCGCCGTCCGGCCTGTCTATTCCGGCAATTAGGTTCAAGAGCGTGGTTTTTCCCGATCCGGACGGCCCCATGAAGGTTACGAATTCCCCTTCCTCCACTTGAAGGCTGACGGCCCTTAGAACCGGGATCTCCTGATCGCCCCTCTTGTACGATTTGTAAAGGTCTTTGATGATGACCATGGGGGGCTTGGACATGTCCCGGCTCATCCGGCGACCTTGACGGCCGCGCCGCCGGTGACTTTTTCGTCGGGGTTGAGCACGGCCCTTTCATCTTCTTTCAGACCCGAGACGATTTCCACCATGTCGCCCCACCGGCGACCGACGACCACAGGCACGCGTTCGGCTCTCCGATCCCGGACAACGCATACGAACGTTGAATCTCCCGTACCCGCCAAGGCGGCAACAGGCACCGCAATGACCGCTTCGCGTTCGTCGTCCTTCAGTTCACGGGACAGAAACGCGGCTTTTGCACTCATTTCCGGTAGTATGCGGTCATCCTTACTCCGGAATTTGACCTTGGTGAGTACTGTGGCTTTGGCACGGTCCGCGGTGGGCACTATCATGTGAACAAAACCGGAAAAGCGATCGTTGGGCAACGCGTCGAGCCGGATCTCACACGGCCCCCCTACCCTCACCTTCTCAAGGTTTGATTCCGCGACATCCACCTCCACCATGAGCGAGTTCATGTCCGCCATGGTCACCACCGCGGCCTTGGCGTTCAGTGCCCCCCCAAAGGGGGCGACAACTTCCCCTTCATCCGCGTTTTTTGTTAGGATTACCCCGTCGAACGGCGCACGGATCAAGGAGTATTCGAGATTCACCTCAGCCACCCTCAAGCCTGCATGGGCCTTTTCCAACGAGAATCGGGCGCTTCGCTCGGAAGCCGCGGCCTTCTTATGGCGCGCTTCCACCGTATCGTGAGATTGCAGAGATACGGCCCCCGTGTGTCTGAGCGCCATGGACCGATTGTAATTGAGCAGCGCATCCTGTAGTTCCGCTTCTGCATTCCTGAGCATGGCCTCGGCTACGCGAACCCCGGCCCTTGCTTCATCCAAGACGGCACCGAGATCACGGTTCTCCAGTTGAGCTATGATATCCTCCGACTTGACGCTTTGCCCCTCTTCCACCATCAACTTGGAAAGACGTCCGGTTGCTTTTGAAGACACGGCGGCCTTTCGTTGGGCGACAACGTATCCCCCTGCATTGAGGACGGTGAGAGGCGTGGAAGGATAGACACGTCCCACTTTGATTACCTGAACCTCTACGGGCGGCATCAGGATACCCCAATGCAGCAACCCCGCGAAGATCCCACCGACAAGAAGGGTTATCGCAATGCACCATTTGATGATGGTGCGCGCTTGCGACCTCTCCTTCCTCGTGATGCGCGCTTGCGCGTCTATTTTCAATTTGGACAGATCGTGAGTTTCCATCCCTCAAATGATATCAGCTCCCGCCGTCATAGGGAACATGCGGTTTGACGAATCCGGCACGTCGGGTCAAGATCAATCGCCGTTGACACTTCCCAATTATTAGTTGACTCACACGGGCCGGGGTTATGATATTATTTTAGGGCGGAGAAGAGGAAACAGATGGTCTTACAGTCGTAGAGTGAGGAAAGCGCCGTGGGTCTACCCTTTAGATGTCTGCCAAGGATAATTCTCGCCGGTTCATCCGCCGCGTTCATGAGTCTGGTCTTTTTCGGCCCACTTCTCGTTGCACGCCTGTTCTCCCGGTCGGATATGCCGGGGTACTGGGTTGCCGTAATGTGGTGTCGCGTGGTGGCCACCTTCACCGGGATCAGAACCTCGCTGCGCGGCGGAGAAAAGATTGACCCCAAACAGTCATATATAATAACACCCAATCATCAGGGCAACGCGGACATACTGGCACTTAGGAATACTCTTCCTCTGAAATTTCTGTGGGTCGTCAAGCAATCTCTCGTGCGCATCCCCTTTTTCGGCTGGGGACTTGCCGCAACCGGCGCCATAACACTCGATCGCTCGAAGAAGAGCGAGGCCCTGGCCAGGCTCCAGGGATCGGCGGGCAGTCTGGCCGATGGATGGGGCATCCTCACTTACCCTGAAGGCACGCGGACCCCGGACGGGCAGCTCCTTCCGTTCAAGAAAGGCGCATTCATGCTCGCCGTTCAAACGGGAATTCCCATATTGCCCATCACCATTAACGGCGCACACAAACTATTCCCCAAGAACAGCATAGCCATAAAGGCGGGCCACATCACGGTGACCGTCAGCGACCCCATCCCCACTAAAGGATTGACGGAAGACGACGTCCCGGAGCTGATGCGGAAAACCAGGGAAGCGGTGGAGCGGCACCTGGATCCGGACTATGATCCGTTCACTAAGAGGTCCGTTTCCTAAATACGGTCACGAATAAAGAGACCCCTCCCCAGCCCTCCCCGTCAACGGGGAGGGAGCTTCCCCCCGTTTACGGGGGGACAAGAGGGGGGTTCTTCCGAGCTGGACTGATGAGAACCGGCGAATACAGGTACCCGGCACCACGCTGGAATGCGCGACCGTATTTACGCCAAGGTTCACCAAGAGGTAGCCAAGGGGAGAGCCGTGCCATCCCGCTGGGAACCGGGACGGCCCGCGATCGAAAAGCCCGGAAATGGGCGGCGTTTCACGAATTGGTGCGAGGCTCCGGATTGAAGAGAGAGTCTAAAGAACCCGGACGGCACTTATACCCCCGGTCCCGCAAGCAGCGGGGAGCCTGATTTTTGTCTGGTGGTGTCGATTGTTTGACTCGTTTGGGTGGTGTGGTCCGTGGAAATCGGGCGGCTGAATTCGGGAGCGTTTCGCACCGGCGGATCTTTCAGCGGCTCGAAAAACAGACCCGGGTCCGAGGGTCTCCAATCATTCCCCGAGGACAAGGTCGGGGGCCGGAACGGTTCCACATAGGGCTCCACCTAGGTCTCGACATAGGTCGCGGAGTCGGACCAGGAAAGGGAGTACGCCGTGGCACCGCCGTCATCCAAGGCCCTTACCATTACCCTATGCACTCCCGTCTCTTCAAAGGTCAGGGAAAAGGTCGTGTCCGTTCCAAGGGCCACCCATTCCCCGTTGTCCACCTGATAGGCGTACGTCAACACGTCCGCGGCAACGTCCGTAAACATGCCGGCGAAATCCACGGTCACGGTTTGACCCTGGTCTATGGTCTGGTCCGCGCATAGAAGTCCGCTCAATGTGGATCAGCGAAGAATTGAACGACTACCTGGAATTCCCTTATGTAAGGCAGGTCTTTTGCACACGCCGGGACGTGACTCATCGCGGAAAAAGCGAGCAGTCCTCCGAGACGGTCTACGGAATTGTCAGCCTTTCTCCCGCCAAGGCTGCACCCCAACGAATTCTCGGACTCAACCGAGGCCAATGGAGTATCGAAAACAAACTCCATTGAGTCCGAGAAGGACCCTTGGACGAAGACCGCTCGCAGATCAGAACCGGCAACGGTCCAAGAGAGACGGTATCGCTGAGGAATCTCGCCATCGGCATTCTCAGTCGATGCGGTGCAACCAACATCGCCAAGGCGCTCCGGTCGTTTGCATTCAACACCTATTCGGCTCTCAGGCTGATAAGTGTGTAATCCCCATCGCGCCTGCAACGCCAAGGGCTACAATGACTCACAGGCCGCCGCAGGCCCGGCTTTTCCCGAAACACCCCCAAATTCCATCCCGCCCCGGCAAAAGGAAAGAACCTCGAACCTTCCGACCCGTCGGAGCCCTCCATATTTCCCCCACCCCTTCGTAATACTCTCCTCTAACATGCCCTGCAAGCAACAGGATTTTGACGGGATCGTGCGTCGCGACACACGCCTCTTGACAGCTTCGGGTTACGTGATAATGTACCAAACAGTCGGTACATGCGAGGAAGGAATGGAGAACGTAACAAAAGGTGAAAGGACCAAAGCACGGGTTCTGGAGACTGCCACGCGGCTGATCAATGAAAAGGGCTTCTCCAACACGAGCATCAACGACGTCATACAGGCCACCGGGGTTAAGAAAGGCAACCTGTATTTCCATTTCCCCGGCAAAGAAGAACTGGGGGTAGCTGTCCTTGAAGGTGCAGGTAGGGAATTCGCAGCCTTTCTGTCGAATGCGTTACAGGGGGAACGGCCGCTGGATAGGCTATCGAGCTTCCTCGACGCGGTCTTTGAAAAGCACCGAAAGGCCCGTTTCGTAGGTGGCTGACTGTTCGGCAATACCGCTCTGGAATTGAGCGACACGAACAATCGGATCACTGAGCTTATCAGGGAAGTCTTTCGCAATTGGACGGAGCTCTTGGCCGAAGTACTCCGTGATGCCCTAGATGCCGGCGATCTGAAGGTGAAGATCCCACCGACGGTCCTTGCGAAGCACATGGTGGCCACTATAGAGGGCGGCATCATGATGTCGAGGCTGACCAAGAACGGGGATCATCTTCGGGACTGCCTGAACTCAATTCGCATCCTTCTGGGAATCGAACCGAGATAGCGAGTCCGCAGGGACACACGAGGCCCCTGTCTGGAGACGTACGAGCGACCCCCGGTTATTCGGGGCACGAGGAGAAGAATTCATGGCACGACCGGATCAACTTCCGGAACCGTTACGGTCCCATGTCGCCGGGCTTGAGTGCCCGAGCTTTGAAAACCACCCCTGGGTGGCAGGCCCACCCTTACAAGTGAGGAGGATTGCGCTGATCTCGACGGCCGGCCTTCATCGGCGCGATGATCGGCCGGCGGATTCTTGGATGGCGGTGCGCCGGACAGCCCGAAAAAGGATGTTCCCCTGTCTCTCATGCTGAAATTGGCTGCCGATGACCTTAAAGCCTATTACCTGGAGGCAGCGGCTGCCGAGCCGAATAAGGCGTTGCCGACAAGCGGAGCATTGGCCCGTTGGTTCTGGAATGAGACCGTAGCAGCACGGGTTTTGCAGGCGGTGAAGGATGCCTGCGTGAAGGACGACGACCCCATGTTGAAGCTCACCGGGGAAAGACTCATTGTGCCCATGGACCGTTCGTAGGAGCTCGCGCGGATATCACTATGAAGTGTCCTCCTTGGTAGGGTTACTCGCTTAAAACCACGCGCTCCTCTCACGCGGAATGATTACAGTGGGACGGCCCCTCGGATGCCCTATTCGGGCATTGGGGCGTCGGCCCCACATCACGAGGATTGGAGGCAATTACTGTGAGGACCGTATTTCTTCGTCGTTTTGATTCCTTCGTCGGAATTGTTGCGTTGGCCCTCATCTTGTCAACTCCTTGGGGTGTGAGCACGGGGATCGCCTCGGCGACGGATTTCTCGTACGATAACTTCGCGAAGGTGCTCGGCGTCTATGTGGACGAACGAGGGATGGTCGATTATCAGGGACTGAAAGCCCACCGTAAACCGTTGGACGATTTCATCGCGTCTTTGTCTCGCCTTGCCCCCAAGATCTACGAAGGTTGGACGGACAAAGCAAAGCCGGCCTTCTGGATTAATGCCTATAATGCCCTGACCCTGAAGGCAATCATCGACCACTATCCGATCGAGGCTTCGTTGGTCAAATCCTTTCTTTACCCCAAGAACAGCATCAGGCAGATCCCCGGAGTCTGGGACAAACTCACGTTTACCGTGATGGGAAAGGACATGACCCTGGACGGCATCGAACACAACGTCCTCAGACCGACCTTTAACGAACCGAGAATTCATGTGGCTCTCGTCTGTGCCGCCATGGGCTGTCCACCACTGAGGAATGAACCATATACCGGTGGCAAACTTGACGCTCAACTTGACGATCAGGCAACAACCTTCTTGAAGCAAAAGGCAAAATTTCGAGTCGATCGAAATGCGGGAAAGGTCCTTGTCTCTCCGATCTTCGATTGGTTCGGCCAGGATTTCGTCAAGAACTACGCTACGGAGAAGGTCGATTCCCGGCGTTCCGAGAAAGACACGGCAATCATCGAGTTCATAAGGCGCTATGCCGGACCGGCGGATCAAACGTATCTCTCCAAGGGCGGTTTGTCGATTGAGTATCTGAAGTATGACTGGTCCTTGAACGAGAAAAGCCGGTAGCAGCTTGTCGCTCAACCCAGTGCATACGGCCGGTTGGATGAGAAAGGAACTCGCGGATGTTTCTCCGGTGAACCAAAGGGGGTCACGATGGATGCTAAAGCAGGAAGCTCGGAAATGCAGTCAGAAAAGAGCCCGCAGAGAGTCCTTTCAAGGATGGTTCTCGTTGCGGCCGTCGCGATAACCCTTACGGTTTGTTTGTTTCTCTTGCCGGTGAAGGACTACCTGGTTGCCGGTCTTGAATGGACGCAAGGACTGGGCGTTTTTGGGCCCCTGTTTGTGGCGATCTTTTACGTCCTAGCAGCCGTACTATTCTTGCCCGGCTCCGTGATAACACTAGGCGCGGGATTCCTGTTCGGGGTCCCAACGGGCTTAGCCGTTGTTTGGCTCGGAGCGAACCTTGGGGCGTGCGCGGCGTTCCTCTTAGGGAGAACCATCGCGCGGGAGTGGGTTGCACAAAAGGTGAAGGGAAATCCAAAATTTGCCGCCATTGACGAGGCGCTCGGCAGAGAGGGGTTCAAGGTAGTGCTGCTGTTGAGATTGAGCCCTGTGTTCCCCTTCGACCTCCTGAACTATGCGCTGGGTCTTACCAAAGTCTCTTTCCGTAACTACGCGGTTGCCTCACTGATAGGAATGCTCCCCGGCACGCTTATGTACGTCTACTTCGGCTCTGCGGCAAGGTCCTTGGCGGAAGCGGCCGCCGGCAGAGTGGAAGTGGGAGCCGCCGGACAGGTGTTTTTTTGGATTGGGCTTGCGGCTACGATCGCCGTTGCGTTGTTTGTCGCGAGACTTGCGGGAAAGAGCCTAAAGGCCGTAGAGGCTCCGGAGGTAGTTGGAACAATGCCATCGAAAGCGCCGACCCCGAACCATCTTGATGAGACGGTCAACGTCCTCCCTGACGACGGACACAACCGTGAATTGGTCTCCAACGTGCATCCGCACGGTTGGGATAATCCCCAACCTGCCGATCGTTACAACCTCGTAGTCATAGGCGCAGGCACCGCCGGGCTCGTCACCGCGGCGGGGGCAGCCGGTCTCGGCGCAAAGGTCGCCCTCGTGGAAAGACACCTTATGGGAGGAGATTGCCTGAATTATGGATGCGTTCCGTCCAAAGCCCTTATTCGATCGTCAAGAGCGTACGCGGAGATCCGCGACCGTCAAAACTACGGAATTGAGGTGGACGGAAAGGTGGACGTTGATTTTTCCTCCGTGATGGAACGCCTGAGAAAACTCCGGGCAAAAATCAGTCACCATGATTCCGCGCAACGCTTCAAGGAGCTTGGGGTTGACGTCTTCATGGGAAGCGCGAGATTTACCGGCCCCGATGCCGTGGAGGTCGGCGGAAAGTCTTTGCGGTTCAAGAAGGCCGTCATAGCCACGGGTGCCCGGGCAGTGCATCCTGCCATAAAAGGTCTGTCCGAGGCCGGCTTTCTCACCAATGAGTCCGTCTTTTCCTTGACCGAAAGGCCTTTGCGGCTCGCAGTAATAGGCGGAGGCCCCATAGGTTGCGAAATGGCACAGGCATTCCAAAGACTCGGCAGTCAGGTGGTTCTCTTCCACAAAAATGATCACATACTCGATCGTGAGGACAGGGACGCGGCGGAAATCATACAAAACAGGTTCGTCGGAGAAGGGATTCGGTTGGTCCTTAACAGTGACCTGAAAGATGTCCGTGTAGTAAACTGTGAGAAGGTTATCCACTTCGAGGTCGGCGGAAAGCCGGATTCCGTTGCTGTGGACGAAATCCTCGTGGGAGCCGGGCGGGCGCCAAACGTGGAGGATCTGAATTTGGAGGCCGCAGGCGTTCAATATGACACGCGAAAGGGGGTTGTCGTCGATGATCATCTTCGGACCACAAACCCTGTGATCTTTGCAGCCGGTGACATCTCAATGAATTACAAGTTTACCCACACGGCAGATGCTGCTGCTCGCATCGTCATCCAGAACGCCCTTTTCAAGGGATCAAAGAAGCTTAGTGCTCTCACCGTACCATGGTGCACGTACACCGATCCGGAAATCGCGCATGTCGGGATGTATGAAAGCGACGCGGAGAAACAGGGTCTTTCAGTCGATACGTTCGTGAGGCATCTTGCTGAAGTTGACAGGGCTATGCTCGACGGTGAGGACGAAGGATTCGTCAAAATTCACGTGAAAAAGGGAACGGATCGGATCGTCGGAGCTACCATCGTGGCTGCTCATGCAGGTGAAATGATAAGCGAACTCACGCTGGCCATGGTGGGCAAGATGGGGCTCGGGACCATTTCCGGCGTTATCCATCCATACCCGACTCAAGCAGAAGCGATCAAACAGGTTGCGGACGCGTACAATCGCACCCGCTTGACCCCTTTCGTCAAGACGCTCTTCGCGAAATGGCTGTCCTGGACTCGTTGAGGCGAGTTCCTACCTTCGATACCGTCTGGAGGAGACTCATGGATACGTACTATGATCCCAAAGACCTGCCGAAATTCGCCGACGTCGGCGAAGAGGCGCCCGAGCTGGCAAAGAAATTCTTCGAATACTATGGGGCGGTGTTCGCCGAAGGCGATCTCACGGAGAGGGAGAAGGCTTTGATAGCTCTGGCCGTGGCGCACGCGATTCAATGTCCGTACTGCATAGACGCCTACACCCAAACTTGTTTGGAAAAAGGGGCCGGTCTAGGTGAAATGACTGAAGCCGTTCACGTAACGACGGCGATCAGAGGCGGTGCTTCGCTGGTTCACGCCACACAGATGAGAAAGATTGCCAACAAGCTTTCCATGTGATCCCGGAGGGCATTGTGACGCAGGAACTAACGTCGGCAGACAGGTCGTCAAAAGCTGAAAGGTGCTCAACCCATGAGTTGGAGCCTTTTTCAGGATGTTTGGCCAGGCACGGGCTTGAATTGAAGAGAGGCCGAACCAATACGCTGCAAATCAACGTCGGATTGGTATGCAACCAGGTATGCCGACACTGTCATCTGGAAGCCGGCCCCAATCGCTCGGAAATCATGAGCAAAGAAACCATTGACGAGGTTGTGGCTTTCGCGGAAAGGGCCCGTTTTCAGGTGGTGGACATAACCGGCGGCGCTCCTGAAATGAACCCCCACCTGGGCTATCTCATTGAGACCATGGCTCCTGTTGCTCCGAGGCTGATGATGCGGGCAAATCTTACCGCTTTGGCCAAGGAGAACACCGATTACTTACTGGGTCTGTGCACGGCTCACCGGGTGGTCATTGTGGCGTCGTTTCCTTCCATGAGTGCTTCTCAGACCGATTCTCAGAGGGGAAAAGGCGTGTTGCAGAGAAGTATCGGCACGTTAAGGACGCTCAATGGCCTGGGGTATGGGAAGGACGGAACCGGCCTGGAACTCAATCTTGTTTCAAACCCTACCGGCGCCTTTCTTCCAGTATCCCAGTCGCAGGCGGAAAAGAGGTTCAAGAGCGACCTGGAACGAAAATGGGGGCTTTTCTTCAACAACCTGTTTACGTTTGCGAATGTCCCGTTGGGAAGGTTTCTCACTTGGCTTGCGGACTCCGGAAACCTTGATTCATACATGCAAAAGCTCTCGGCAAGCTTCAACCCCTGCACGATTGAGAGTTTGATGTGTCGGACCTTCGTGTCCGTGAACTGGGACGGCTATCTCTACGACTGCGATTTCAATCTGTCGAGGGGAGCCTACCTTGGTGGTCGCAAGCGACATGTCTCCGAGATGGATGGTTTACCGGAGCCTGGGACACGAATACCCACCGGTAGTCATTGCTATGCCTGCACAGCCGGATCGGGATTTACCTGAGGGGGAGCAATTTGGACCCGGGCTGGGTCATCCTGAAAGCCTTTGATCAGCACAACCCATTGCTTTCCCTGTTGTTTTTTTTTCCAAGGAAGATACGCCATAACGTGCGAAGTTGCCGGAGGGAGACAACTTACCCCATGAGAAACGGAAGCCGCGTAGCTGTCATAATCCCTGCCCTTAACGAAGAGAAATCCATCGGCAAAGTGATTGCCGCGATCCCGAGGTGGGTGGACGATGTGGTGGTCGTGGACAATGGTTCGACCGACGGCACGGCGGGGGTCGCAGCCGAGCACGGAGCACGTGTGGTTAACGAACAGCGTCGCGGGTACGGTTCCGCTTGTCTGACCGGGATCAACCATCTCAAAGATCCCGATGTCGTTGTGTTCATGGACGGGGACTTCAGCGACCACCCCGAAGAGGCGGACCTGCTTGTGGATCCGATTGTCGCGGGGAGTGCCGACATGGTCATAGGCTCACGAGTGACGGGAAACCGCGAAGCGGGCGCTCTCACCCCACAGGCGGTCTTCGGGAACCGGCTTTCTTGCGGGCTCATAGCCCTATTGTGGAAGACCAGGTTTACCGACCTGGGACCCTTTCGTGCCATTCGTTTCATAGCCCTTCAACGACTGGGAATGCGTGACCCTGATTACGGCTGGACCGTCGAAATGCAGATCAAGGCAGCGAAACAGGGCTTACGTTGCTTGGAAGTCCCCGTCTCATATCGACAACGAATAGGCAAATCAAAGATTTCAGGAACAATAAGGGGGGTTCTGGGCGCAGGGACCAAGATCCTTTACACTATTCTGGTCGCAGCGCTGGACGGTCTTCCAGCCGTTGAAAACCCCGAAGAAAAGATCATTGTCTTCTGCCGGTATCCCGAGCCGGGAAAGACCAAGACCCGACTGGTCCCGGCCCTTGGGGCACAAGGCGCAGCGGACTATCACAAGCTTCTTACCGAAGTGACGGTGGATAAGGCTCGAGATCTGTGCCGAAGCCACAGGAATAGGACCGTCGAAATCCATCGTACCGGGGGCAACGGAGCGTTGATGCGCGAATGGCTCGGGTCGGACGTCGCGTTTATCGAGCAACCTGCCGGCGACCTGGGACACCGAATGCGTTCCGCCTTTGAAAACGCGTTTCGACGCGGAGCGCAGAAGGTGCTGATGATTGGAACGGACGTTCCGGGTCTTTCGGTAGCTATACTGGAATCGGCTCTCACTGAACTGAGATCTCACGACGTAGTGCTCGGCCCTTCGGAAGACGGCGGCTATTATCTCATCGGTCTCAGCCGACTTCATGGGGATCTGTTCGAGGGGGTGAGGTGGGGGACCGGCGCCGTGATGCTGGAGACTCTGAAAATTGCAGAGGAAAAGGGTCTTTCGTACGCGACGCTGCCGCTCCTCAAGGATGTGGATAGGCCCGAGGACGTCATTCTCCACGAAGGTCGTCGTCTTCCGACGCATGATCCCGTGTCCTCCGTGAACGCCGGTCCTTTAATGGGATCGATCTCGGTGGTGATTCCGACTCTGAACGAGGAATCGAACATTGCCGATACCCTTGCCGGGGTTGTGGGTATCGATGAAGTGGAGGCCATCGTGGTGGATGGCGGCAGCACCGACCGTACCGTGGACATGGCTCGCGACTTCGGGGCAGCGGTTCTGTCGGGACCGACGGGAAGGGCCACCCAGTTGAATCTAGGCGCATCGGCGGCCCGCGGGGAATTCATAGTCTTTCTTCACGCGGACACTTTGCTTCCTGAAGGGTGGAGCAATCACCTTCGCCGGGAATTGCAGCGTCCCGGCTCAGTTGCAGGGGCTTTTGAGCTTCGCATAGACTCGGGCTTGTCGGGGCTACGACTCATTGAGGCACTTGCCGATTTTCGGTCTCGTCGGCTGGGAATGCCGTATGGCGATCAGGCCATATTCCTCAGGACGGAGACCTTTCGGGCGCTTGGCGGGTTCCCAAACCAGCCGATCATGGAGGACTTCGAGCTGATGAAGCGTTTGAAAAAGAGAGGAAAGATATCCATTGCCCCGGCCGCTGTTGTCACGTCCGCCAGACGATGGGAAAGTCTGGGAATCTGGAAGACAACGGCCATCAACCAAGGGCTTATAGCCGCCTATTCACTCGGAATATCTCCCAGGCTTCTCGCCCGATTCTACGATCGGCACCGGCCGGCCCCCCACGCCCGAGCGTGAGGCCGATTTCGTCGCAGGGGCGGCCCCTCTCCTTCCAACACCACCGGCCGAGGTGTCCTTACGAAAACGACAACGGTTTGTGTAGGGGCACGTTCATCGGCAATCCTCTATTGGGTTGCCGCTCTCCGGAAGCTTTTCACCCACTCCCACGCCGCGAGTCCCCAGAAAGGCAAATACTCAGCCCAAATGATCACATTGTCGAATGTTTGAGGGGTCCCGCATGCGCGATAGTAATATACGAGATAATAAAGGAACAACATGCAGTTCATTAGCAGGAGCGACGGCCGAGGATTTATTGCGAGGAAAGGCACGACCCACGAGAAATACCACGGGAATCCGGTGGGACTGAGAAGGAAGACCGCTGCAACGATGAGCAGGCAACGATCCCAGACCTGCCTTGAGTCCGTGGGGACGGCTCTCGCCGGCAGGATGGCCCACAACGCTACCGTCACGGCCGTCACGAGACGAGTAAGTATTTGGGTCCAGGCCGTATTCATCGAGAAAGCGGCAAGGACGAACTCCACGCCCCAGGAAATCAGTCGATATGCGGCATCGTTCATCTCCCAGAATCTGCCGTAGGCTACGAATCCCGAACTGGTGTCGAGTCCGGCCATGAACACGGGAAGGAACAGGATGCCGGACACCAATCCGAACACAACGCAAGTAACAAGGAGCCGTCGCGGCTCTCTCCACAGCGGCCGTAAAATCGTCGGCAGGAATACAAGGGGCCAAAGCTTGGCAGCTACTGCGAAGGCCAACGTAACCGCCGCGCACACATGCCGACTCTTCGTGCTCAAGAGGATCGCGGCAAGGGCAAAAGGCAAGGAGATGACATCGAGATGCGTAGTGTTGAAGATCTCTTTCAGAATAAGGGGATTCCACCAATAGACGGCAACGAGCGAACGAGGCAAATTCAAGCTTCGAAGCACGAAGAGCAGGATCACGAGAGTAACCCCGTCGAAGAAGGACAAAACGACCCGTAGCGCAAGCTGACTCCAGGGGTGCAGCATATATGCCAAGGCAAAAAAGGCTTGGGCCACCGGGGGATAGATCGTCCTCAGTTCCGGAAAGCTCACTCTGGAAATCACATCTCCGGACTCGTGGGCAAGTTGCACGAGCGTACTGGGGACAATTTCAGAGGCGTTCATCACGTCTCTTGGGCTGTAAACATACGGGCTAACACCGTTCGCCAAGACCCCACCATCCCAAAGGTAGCGATAGTGGTCGTCTTCCAGCATTGGAACGGAAACGAACATAGCCCCACGCATGAAAACGCCCACGCAAACGATCCAAGACAGCACGGCGCCATTGTCGGACTGCTTCCGTACCGTTTCCCACAGTGCGATCAGGAACACTCCGCAGGTAGCAAGTTCAATGCCCACCATCGTCACGACAGGTTGTTGCGATAGCGGCCGTTCGTACCCGAAATCCTTTGAAATCCAAGCCAAAGCAACTTGGCAGACAATGAGGGCAAGACCGGTCAAGGCCCAGACATATCGATGGAGAGTCGAAAGTGCGGGTGAATGGACCTTGTCGTCCTGTGACTTGTCAGTCATTTAGGATGGTTACTCCCTCTCATATCGCGCTGTAGATCCGTACTTTCCTCGCGACAGGTTGTTGCTCCAGGTCACGGGAGATTTCACCAAAGACTGTGACAAAGAACCTCAGATGACCATAACATACGCGACGCCTCCAAGTTTCCATGCTTTCACTTCACATCCGCGAATCTTTTCTTCGTAAGGCTGATCCACAGGCGGAGAGAAGCTGAGGTCCCGGGCGTTTGACCATGCGGCGGGCGCTCTTTGCATAGGGGTCCGGATATACGCCGAACCGAGCGAGCTTAACATCGGGACTATTATACGAGGCGGAGGATGAGGACGGGGAGCCGTCAAGAAGCCTCATGGTAGCCTGGCTGAGCAACTCGTTTCGCTGAAAATCGGTTTTGATGGAGGGATCGTTCAAGAGCCGGTCCAACGGACTGGAATAGGCGCCATTCCCCGGTCCCGCCCCGGAAAAGGAATTGTCGGGGTATGCCGTAACCGCCGCCGGCATAGGCAATGGGTCCGGTTCCGGCCGGCAATCCGCTCGATTGCGCCGTCGGTGCATGGGAATAGGACCCCGTAGGGCCTGCGGCGCCGCCCGCGTTGGGCATCGTTCCCGCATGGGGGCCGCCATGGGACGAAGAAGCGGCATCGGAGGACGGCATCCCAGGCGAAACAACCCCGATCGCGGCGCCGTAGCCGGCCGAGGCGACTACCGAGTAACCGCTGCCGGCCTCGGGACTCGGCGAATATCCGTGCCCGGACGAGGAACTCACGGGTGACAACCCCGACGATGTGGAGACGGCAAGGG
>JAZDOF010000216.1:0-2276 GCA_043799015.1 Pseudomonadota bacterium
CGTCCCGCCCTTATATGTAACGATGGGACCGTTTCCGAAAAGGTTTAAGTTTTCGGCATAAAGGAATCGAACCCGAAAACGACCGCCCGTCGGCCCTATTATAGCGGTTGCCGAAATTAATGTCCGTTTGAGGGCTCGGACTTCGTCGTAGCTTCTGACGGTAAATCCCCCCACCCCCCGATTTACAAAAAGGGGGGGTGGGGGGATTTGGCTGTTTCGGACAATACTTTCGGCAACCAGTATATCAAGTTCGCCGGCGCGGACCGCACGGCTTCCAAGTTTTTCGTTCACGGAGTATGTTTTGCCCCCGGTAGTCAAAGACCCGAGAAATCCGCGACCTGGCCCCGTATTTGGGTCTTTCCCATGGAATTCGGGCTCTCGCCATGCAGCGCCGATCCGCTACTATCAAGACAACCGTACTTCCCAATAGATCCCGTGGCCGGGAGCGGCCTATCGCACCGGTTGTTTTCCAATGTAACCGGCGCCGACGAATGACATGGTCACCCAACGGCGCTAGAATAAAAAATGCGGCTGGGAGCCCAACTTGGGCCGACTATGCGGCCGAAGCAATGAAGGAGGCATTCGATTTCATGAATTCGCCGAGCCCTGGTGACTCAATCCGCCTAAGACGGTACGTGACGTCCCTGTTCGCCTGCTACACGTTGTTGGTAGCGGGATCGACGGCCTGGAACGTAAAGGAAGTCGGGGATAAAACTCTGGAGATGGCTAGAATTCAGGGCCGCACGGCGATTCAAAAGGATCTGATCTATCGTCAATGGAACACCGACCAAGACAAGGTATACGTTCCAGTGTCCGAAAGGAGGCGTCCAAACAGATATTTACAGGTTCCCGGGCGCGATACGGTAACGGAATCCGGTCTGGCCCTGACACTGGTGAATCCTTCGTTCATGACGCGGCTGGCACTCGAAATTCAGAATCGACGGATGGGGTTAAAGGGGCACATGACCAGCCTCAAGCCGTTACGGCCGGAAAACGCCCCCGACGGATGGGAAACCAAGGCATTGGAGGCGCTTGAACGCGGTGAAGGAGAGGTCAGTTCGGTGGAAAGCAGGGCGGATGAAGCCGTAATGAGACTTATGCTGCCGTTGATCACTGAAGAGAGTTGCATGGAATGTCATTTTTCCCAGGGATACAAGGTAGGCGATATTCGCGGCGGGATAGGCGTGAAGGTGCCCTTGGATCCTTTGTGGAATACGGCACGAGGAGCCGTTGTTGCGCTGTGTATCGGCCACCTCTGTATATGGCTCCTGGGGTCGGCCGTATTGTATGTGGGTGCCGCCGGCCTTAACTCGAACATCCTTCAACTAAGGGCTTCGGAAAAGGAGCGTGAACGTCTTATTGATGACCTGCGTACGACACAGAACCATCTCCGCTTTCAGGCGACGCACGACCAATTGACCGGTCTGTTGAATCGCGCGGCCGTACTTGAGGTTCTTGGGACGGAGCTGATTCGGTCACGACGCGGGGCCGCTCCTTTGGGAGTGATTATGGCCGACATAGACCATTTCAAATGTATAAACGACGAGCATGGGCATCAGGCCGGGGATGACGTGCTCCGAGAGATAGGCCGCAGAATTGGATCGGAAATGAGACCGTACGACTCTGCCGGTAGGTATGGCGGAGAGGAATTCATACTGGTTATTCCCGGATGCGACGGTGGAGAATCCGTAGGTGTTGCCGAAAGGCTTCGCAAGTCGCTCAGCGATACCCCGATGGTTGCGGCCGGCCGAGTGTTGGGCGTGACGGTTAGTATGGGAGTCGCGTCGACGCGACGCGGTGAAGAAACCGACGTGGATTCCCTGGTTAGGGTTGCTGATGAGGCCCTTTACAGGGCCAAGGATGGGGGACGCAACAGGGTGGAGCGAGCGGACGCTTGAGGTCCCACCCAGGCTTATGTTGGCCCGGATGGAGCCTTGTCGAGGAGAGCGGGTGTTCGGTGACGTCCTCGTTGAGTCAAGTCAAGGACAACCTGCTATGGGCCGGCAGTCATGGATCCGGATGGGAAGGGTCTCTTCACGGAGGCCGACATTTTCCTAGGAGCCTGGAGCGAACCCGTCGTTATCTCGAAAACCGTAATGCGTTGTGATCTGTTTTGTGAAGGCGATAGGGGTTACGCAACAGCCTCATGGAGTTGTGCCGCAGACGGAAATTGCGAGGTTCTCCAATATGATGTCCGGCGCGGTGTACCCCAGCCGCGATGACTTGAGCATAATATCGGCATCGAGAATATGTTCCATGATGCCGATGAGCTTGTC
>JAZDOF010000272.1:0-3905 GCA_043799015.1 Pseudomonadota bacterium
GGCTACGTACAGGAGCGCCCCGTGGGGCCCCAAGAAGGTATGCCCCACCGTCTTTCCTTCATCGCCGTTTGGTCCTCTCAAGCACATAAGTCACGGCGCGACGCTTGATCCCCCAACCCCAAGAAACTTAAGTCGGCTCAACTTGGAGACGGCCTATGGCGTGGCCGGCGGAAAAGGACAAAACTCTCGGCCGCGACGTCAACACCTTGACGGTGCGTCGGCACTAGTCATCCTCGTCCCACTCTTCCTCATCTTCCACTTCGGAGGCCGCCGCCGCTATCTCCTCCTGTAAATCGGGCGAAAAGGATTCCCGAGGGGCCTCGGCCCACAGGCCTTCCAAGTCGTAAAAATCGCGGACTTCCGGTTGAAAGACGTGGACCACCACGTCACCGTAATCCAGAAGAGCCCATGTCCCTTTCTGGACCCCCTCCGCCGAAAGCCTCGCGTAATTGAGCTTCTTTGCGTCTTCTTGGATCAATTCCGCGATGGCCGTCACTTGCCTGTTGGATCGACCCGAGATTATTAGAAAATAGTCCGTGATGGCGGTAAGCCCGGCGAGTCTTATGAGAACCGGATTGAGGGCCTTCTTGGTTAGGGCGGAACGCAGGAGGGCTTCCGCCTTATCTTTCACTTCGGCTACGGAAAACTTCTTGAAGGGTGTCATTGCTAAACTCTGCACCGGTACAAACCTCTTTCATTAATATAGTTCATTACGGAATCAGGAACCAAGTACCTTATGCTTTTCCCTCGGCCGATCAAACTCCTGATTCGGGTGGAAGAAATGTCCAGGCCACGGATCATGGATGGAATCAGGGACTTACCGCCTGCGTGAGCAAGCCGGTCCCCCACCTGTCGGAATCGATCCCGCAAGCCTTTCGGCGCAGCGGCCCAAGCGGCGGAGAAGTCAAGTCCCGGTCGCCGGACGACTATGAAGTCGGCCAAAGAGAAAAGCTTTTCGTATTCTTTCCAAGAACCGACTTCCGCGAGCGAGTCCGTCCCCATGATAAAGAAATATTGTGAACCGTCATCCTCAGCCAGGGCCTCCAACGTGCGCACGGTGTACGACGGGCCTCCCGAAAGGATCTCCAAATCAGAGACCCGGAAAAGAGCGTTTTCGCGACATGCGGTCTTGGTCATACACAATCTGTCCATCGCCGGCGCCACATGTTCCGGACCCTTGTGGGGCGGTATGAAGCAGGGAATAAAGATTATGCCTTCCAAACCATGCATATAAGCCGCTTCCTCCGCCAATCGCAGATGTCCGAAATGGGGAGGATTAAAGGTGCCGCCCAAAATACCGACTTTCAATTCATGCCTACTTGCGGACAAAGGGCTTGTTTTCCAGGAAAAAGATTCTATATTGAATCGTGACTGTTGAAAAGGGGTATCGTGTTTCTCCGACCGTCTTTTGCCGTAAGACAGGAACCCCGGAGCTATTCGTCATCCGGTAATCGGGACCCATGCACCGGTAGACCGGCTGGGTTGACCGCGCCCGGCCCAACCTTGTGGGGCCGGCAGGAGAAGCAGGCAAACAAAGGACGCTTGTTCAACCACTTGTTTTCCGCGCCTATCGCCGAAGGAGGCACGTCAGTTGGAGCTTTTTTCGTCCGCATTCGATCAATTATTCAGCATTTTACGATACTTAGGGGCCTTTATCGTGCTACTGGGGGTCCTGATCTTCGTCCACGAATTGGGCCATTTCCTGGTTGCCAAAGCCGTTGGAGTCAAGGTCCTAAAATTTTCGATGGGTTTTCCACCCGCCATGATTAAACGCAAATGGGGGGAGACCGAATACGTACTGAGCTGGATTCCGCTCGGCGGGTACGTCAAAATGCTCGGCGAAGACCCCGAGACGGACGAAGAAATCACCGAAGAGGAAAGAGACCGTGCCTTTTCAAACAAAGGGCTCCTTGCTCGATCCGCGGTCGTGGCTGCCGGTCCGGTCTCGAATTATCTCCTCGCAGTCGTGTTGTTGACGCTGGGATACGTTGCCGGTTGGCCCGTGATGGCAAGCGAGCTGGGCAAAATCCTGGACGGATCGCCGGCGATGGAGGCGGGCTTGAAAACCGGCGACCAGGTCGTTGCCGTGGATGACGCCGCCATATGGCGGTGGGACGACATGCGGCGTCTGATAGAAAAGAGCTACGACAGACAAGTGCCCATAACCGTACTGCGCGACGGAAAAGAGCTTCATCTCACGGTGGTGCCCCGCCAGAGCCCGGACAAGGGTATTTTCGGCGAGCCTCTAGGCAGGATCGGCGTAACCCCATCCGGTCGCGAGGTAAAATTAGGGTTCGTGGACTCTCTGTATGAGGGCGTACGGTTTTCCGGCCACCTTACCGGTCTCGTCTTCACCACCCTCGTCAAGCTCGTTAAGTTGGAGATAAGCCCGAAGGCGCTCAGCGGCCCCATCACCATAGCGCAGGCTGCCGGCGAGAGCAGCAAGGCGGGCCTGTTCAATTTCATCTTCCTCATGAGCTTCATCAGCGTCAACTTGGCGATCATCAACCTGCTTCCGGTTCCTATCCTCGATGGCGGCCATCTTTTGTTTTTCGCCATCGAGGCCCTTATCCGCCGTCCGGTAACGGGACGAGTGAGGGAAGTGGCAACCCAGGCGGGTTTGGTGTTCATCATTTTTCTCATGGTCCTGGTTTTCTACAACGATATCAGCAGGATCGTCACCAAGGGTTGGGCCTTGCATCCTTAGAACGCGACGCCTTTCCGTTAATGCGGTTACGTGTTCTTTGCCTCCTTTTCAATAGGACCGGCCTCCGCGCCGGTCCTTCACCTGACCGGGGGTGCCGGCCCTGCACTACGGAAGTAATGGGAAATCCAAAAACTCGTGTTAATTCTCGCCGTCCATTCCAGTAGTTCCAGTCTCAGCGTTGCCGTAACCCATGACGAAGCAATCCAGGCCGAAATCGTGCTCCCGCCGGGCAGGGAACACCTGGAAAGGCTGGCGCCCCTAGTTCGAGAGTTGTTGACATCGACCGGCCGAGGGGTTGCGGAGCTGGATGCTCTTGCGGTCGCCACGGGCCCCGGATCTTTCTCAGGAATACGCGTTGGCGCGGCCACGGCCAAAGGGATGGCCTTGGCTCTCAAGAAGCCGGTGGTAGGCATCGGCAGTCTTGAAATAGCGGCTTGGCAGGCATTGCTTGATGGAGAACGGGGAGTAAGCGTGATTGACGCCGGGCGGCGACAGGTCTACGCGGCACAGTGCCGGAAAGCCGGCCGGCGCGTCCATGTTGTTCGAGGCCCCTTGTTGACTACTCCCGAAGAAGCGGTCCGGATCGGCCGCGAGTCCGGAAACGAATTTGTTATGTGCAGCCATTCTCCTGTGAAATTGTCCGATGAGGTCCAACGGGACGGCATCCGATTTGCGGTGCTGGAGCCGTCCGCCGGCGCCTGCGGAGTTTTGGCGTTTCATCGGTTTCGAAACGGCGACCCCGGCGATGTTCACGCTCTCGCCCTGGTTTATGTCAGGCGGTCCGACGCGGAGGAGAAGAAGTCTTCCACTTAGTGTTCGGCCGTAATATCCAGGATGACGGCCATGACCCCCATGTCCGTTGAAATACCGGCCCCCACTCTCACGAAATCGTCTCAAAACTAAAGTCAGGGGCAAAACCGTAACACGATCACTCCTCGAAAATGTCCCTGGCAGGCGGAAGACCCTCGTACGTTTCCAGCCGTGATCCGGGAAAGCGTCTGCAGGGCGCCAAGAGGCTTTATGCCGGATCGGTCGTTTCCCCTAACCCAGAGCCCCGATGGGGATGATTGGATTCCAACCCGAAGCACCCCACTTACTTGCGACCTAGGGGGAATTCTGGTACATTCGGACGCCAAGCTGGATATGTCGCAGGTTAATACCCGGATATCATGACATAAAGCGGCCGCAGGAGGCCACA
>JAZDOF010000317.1:0-2463 GCA_043799015.1 Pseudomonadota bacterium
GCTACTACGTCAAGGGCTCGTATCAGCTTTTCGGGGAGGGAGTCCTTGACGAGGTATCCGGCCGCGCCCGCCTCAAAAGCGTCCGCTATGTAATTGGCCGCAGTGTGTACGCTTATGATAAGGATGCGGACTTCGCTGCGAGACCTTTTCAATGTCTTGGCCAGTTCTATCCCGTTCCCGTCAGGAAGCCCTATGTCGATCAGAGCGAGATCAATGTCGATTTGCGCGACCAGTTTCAGCGCATCCAGCGCCCGGCCGACTTCGCCGACGACTTCGTAGCGGCCTGTTCTTACGATGGTGTTCTTGAGTCCCTCTCTGAAAAGAGGGTGATCATCAACGATCAGGACCTCTTTCCGGCCCCTCATGACGCTCCTCCCCTACGGGGACTTCAACGACGATTTCGGTCCCGGCCCCCGCCTTCGATGTGATCTTCATTTCGCCCCTGAGCCGGCTGATTCTTTGCCCCATGCACCAGAGACCCATTCTCTTTTCCGAAAAAGCCTCGTCCGATGCCTTTTGGAGATCGAATCCCTTGCCGTCATCCGTTACACTGAGAATGATGGTGGATTTCGTTCCCTTGACGCGGATTACTATCCTCCGTGCTTGAGCATGCCTGGCTATATTGCTGAGCGCTTCCTGCGTTACCCGGAAAAGATTGATTCCGATGTCGAACGTCGGCCGAAGCGCGTCCGCGCCTTCGATATCGAGTTCCACCGGAAGGCCGTTCCTGGACGAGAATACACCGCAATACCGCTGCAACGTCCCTACCAAGTCATGCTGCACAAACCCCGGGGGACGCAATTCGTACGATATTTCTCTAACGTCTTGTAGAATGCGTTTGACCGTTTCGGATATCTGGGCCACGCGTCGGCTCAATTCGGGGTTCAGGGGCCTGGTTTCCTCTTCAACCCCCAGAAGAGCCAGCCGTAACGCGGCAAGATCCTGCGCGACCTGATCGTGAAGGTCCAACGAGATACGCTCCCGTTCCCTCTCCTGAATCATAATCATAGAGCGCGTGAGGGTGTCTATCCTCTCCTGCGCTTCCTTGAGTCCCGCAATTTCCAAACCGGTCCATGAAGCTGTCACCGGCCTACCTCCAAGCCGATTAGTTCCCGGACCCGTCTATTGTTTATTTAGGCAGTAGTTTAAGATAACCCAAATAACCGAACACGACCCCAACCCGGGGTCCAAGCCGCTTACAGGCAAGCGCCGCAATCCGGCCTACCGGGAGACCCGCACGAATCCTCATGAGACGCAGCAGCCTCCGTCACACGGTAGTCCTTGTCTTAAACCCCGGTGCACCATTCCCGAAAATAGACCTTGAACTCCACAACCACGCCCCCGGTACTCTCAGGAACGACCTCTTGAATTCCCTGCGTGAAAACGGAAACTATCTAATCCTGTCAAGAGAAGGGTGAGAAGTCAAGCAAATTGCGCGCGGATCCCCTCCCACGTCATGCGGAATATCGAGAACAAATCTTGCTGATATTAATGTTGATTTCTTCAGGTCGGCCGTGGTTGGCCAAGCGACTGCTCGGCCCCGGCCTAGCCGCTGAGCTGTTCTTTCTTTTCCTTGAACCATGCGTTTCTTATTTTGTCCACCAGCTCGTCCAGCTCGCAAGGCTTGATCAAATAATCGAAAGCGCCGAATTCCATCCCTTCCCGTGCAGCCTGTTCCGACCCATGGCCCGTGAGCATAATTACCGCCATGTGGGGCGCCATCTTCTTAAACATCTTGAGGACTTCGATGCCGTCCATATCTTCCATCTTAAGGTCGAGCACGGCCACATCGAATTCATCCTTTCGGACGGCCTGAACCCCCTGGGTCCCGCTGTAGGCCGAGCTCACCTCGAAGTTTCGCCGGGAAAGCCTTTTGGTGAGGGCCTTTACGTACGCCACCTCATCATCTACCAACAAGAGCCTTATACGTTCCAGGTTTTCCGAGGCGTCTGCACTCATTGCCGTACCTCACGATAATTGTCCGGGATTCTTCATTGATCGTCGTCACGGTTCGCCAATCTACAAAGACAAACCACACAGACACTAAGGCACATGGAAATCAAAGGATAATGCGTTTGATTCCATTCTTTATTAAATTTATGATCCTTCCCGCAACTCTCTCCACTTCGTCCGGTATCGATTCCCTTAGTGTCTTTGTGTCTTCGTGGTTCATCTTTCTTCTGTGCCGCGCAATCAACCCCTGCGATGATTTAGGAGGCCGCCTTGTCCATTCCGCGAGGGATCTGAATATGAAAAGTCGTTCCCAAGCCCATCGCGCTGTTTACACTGATGCGCCCGCCCATTTTGGTGATTATCCCGTAGCATATCGACAGACCCAGACCGGTGCCTTTTCCGACCGGCTTGGTCGTAAAAAACGGGTCGAAGATTCGCTGGAGGTTGGCTTCGGGTATCCCCGGGCCGTCATCGGCGACATCGACCACGACATGACCGTTCGCGGCCACG
>JAZDOF010000433.1:0-3891 GCA_043799015.1 Pseudomonadota bacterium
AATCCCCCCTGCCCCCCTTTACAAAGGGGGGGTAAGAGACCGATTCCTCCCCCCTTTTCTAAAGGGGGGTTGGGGGGGATTTCTCTGTCGGTCTTTGCTGTAAGGAAGAGCCGGTGGAATATAACCACATGATATCATAAACATTGGACCGTTATCTTGACGCCTATGGGGGGTTTATCCCCGCCCGTTCGCCGTAGAACGGGCGGGTAAACTCCACGACGCGACGGATACCGTTCCGGAATTACCCGGTTGTATCCGCAACGGTATCAATCATCCTTCGGCCGCCAGGTTCAACAACGTCCCCGCCAAGAGTATCTTCCTGTCCCTTTCGGTGACATCCAACCTTACGGGCACGTTTCGGCCGGCTATTTCAACGGTGAATTCCGATTTTCCCGCCGCGATGGTTCGGCGGATGTCCGTCAGGGCCACGGCATCTCCTTCCGCCACGGCCTCATAATCCGACTTGTCGCGGAAGGTGAGAGGCAAAATGCCGAAGTTGATCAGATTGGCCTTGTGGATACGGGCGAAGCTCTTGACTATTTTGGCCCGTACTCCGAGGTAACGGGGCGCAATGGCCGCATGTTCTCTGGATGAGCCTTGACCGTAATTTTCGCCTCCTATGATGACCGTGTCCCCGGATCTGCGACACCTTTCAGGGAAGGAAGCATCGATGTTGGAGTAGACGAACTCGCTGATCGCTTCGATGTTGCTCCTGAAAGGCAGAACCTTGGTCCCCGCGGGCATGATGTGGTCGGTGGTGATGTCATCGCCGACTTTCAGTACCACCGTGGCCTGTAGATCGTCCTCAAGCCGCCCGAACTTGGGAAACGGCTTGATGTTGGGGCCCATGACGACTTCGACGGAAGAGCCATCCTCCGGGGGAAGGATGAGGTTTTCGTCGTTGATGACGTACGGCGACGGATTGGAAACTTCCGGACAAGTGCCGAGCTCTCTCGGGTCTGTGATTTTGCCGAAGATGGCGGCAGCGACTCCCGTTTCCGGGGAGCATAGGTATACTTGATCGTTTTGGGTCCCGCTCCTACCGGGGAAATTCCTGGGGAAAGTTCGAAGAGAAACGGTCCCCGTGGCCGGTGCCTGCCCCATGCCGATGCAACCGAGGCACCCGGATTGATGGATCCGTGCGCCCGCATTGATTAGACTTACCATGCCGCCGGCCGCGGCCACGTTCAACAAGACCTGATGACTGCCGGGGTTGATCTCGAAGCTTACATCGGGGCTACAGTGGCGTCCCTCGACCGACTTGGCCGTGATCATAAGATCGCGGAACGAAGAATTAACCGACGACCCGATGATCACTTGCCCCACGGTAATGCCGGCGACTTCCGAGACCTTTTTCACGTTGTCGGGGGAACTGGGACAAGCTATGAGCGGCTCGATCCGGTCCAGCTCAAGTTCCACCACCTCTGCGTATTGAGCATCCGCGTCGGGAAGGATTTCGCTCCAAACCCCGCCCCTACCTTGGCTCTCTAGGAATTCCCTTGTCCTGGCATCGGAAGGGAATATACTCGAGGTCAATCCCAACTCGGCACCCATGTTGCATATGGTCCCCCGGTCGGTCGTGGAAAGGGTTTCCACTCCGGGCCCAAAGTACTCGTAAATCTTACCAACCCCGCCCTTTACGGTGAAACGCCGGAGCAGCTCCAGGACCACATCCTTACCGGACACCCAAGGCTGGAGTCTGCCGGTAAGCCTTATACCGACGATTCGCGGCATGATGAAGTGGAAAGGATACCCCGCCAACGCCATGGCCACGTCCAGACCGCCGGCCCCGATGGCAAGCATGGACCCGCCGCCGTTGGTGGGGGTGTGGCTGTCGGATCCGAGCAGCGTGTTGCCGGGCACGCTAAAGCGCTCCAAATGGACTTGATGGGAAATGCCGTTTCCCGGTTTGGAAAAAACCACGCCGTACTTTGCGGCTACCGTCATCAGAAATCGGTGGTCGTCCGCGTTTTTGAAATCCGCCTGAAGCAAGTTGTGATCCACATAGCTCACCGCCAACTCGGCCCTCACTCTCGGAACGCCCATCGCCATGAATTCGAGATACACCATCGTTCCGGTTGCATCTTGGGTCAGGCAGTGATCTATCTTCAGACTTATTTCCGAGCCCGGCGTCGGTTTGCCCGAGACCAGCCGGCTCTCTATTATTTTTTCAGTGACCGTTTTTCCCATCTCTCTCCTCAAGGGGCTTTTCTAGCTCATTCTGATTACATAACGTTCCGGAACCGCCTTTGCGTTGTTCCACGGTCGGTCGCCCCCACAATGCAATTTGAAGGCCGAGAGGCAACGTAAAGGTTATTCGGCAACGGAACCAGTCACTCTTGTGGGGCAGGCTTTCCAGCCTGCCGAGATCGCACTAAGAAAATTCGCAGGCTAGAAAGCCTGCGCCACGTTGAGATTGGAATTTCCCGCCCGTAAGTGAATGGTTATTCCGCAACGATTTCCTACCCTCGGTCCAGCATCGGTCCCCATTGGCTCAGGGTCTCCTTAACCATCGGTTCGGCCCCGCTGCGGATTATTCTATTGTGGCACGGCAGGAGAATGTCGATCCCCAGTTCCGCTATGGATTCCAGCGACCGTTTGAGTTGGGCCGCATCTCCGGTGAGCAGATCCCAGCGTCCGATGGCCCAATCAGCATAGATCGTGTCGCCGGAAAGAAACAGTCGGTTGTCCTTGTTGAACAATCCGATGCTCCCGATGGAATGTCCCGGAACGTATTCGACGGTGAATTCCATGCCTCCGAGAGAAACCGTTTCGCCGCCCTCCAGTTTGCGTTGAACAGGCGTTCTGAGGAAGTCCTTGGGCATATCGTATTGACTACGGAGCATGGATTCGAACATTGAATTACCGAATACGATACGGAGGTCACCGCGTTCGAGATAATCCGCTTCGGCCTTGTGAGCCCATATTTCCGCGTCGGGCATGGCCTCGCGGAACTCCGGTAAGCACCCCACATGGTCCAGGTGGGTATGGGTAAGGACGATTCGCTTTACCTGTTTGAGCGATATGCCGGCCTGTTCCACGGCATCCAGCTTGTACGATCCCATTCCCATGAGACCGCAATCCACAAGTGTGAAATCGCCCGAGCCCGGCAAACCGATCAAATAGACGTGCGAATCGGGCAAGAAATCGTCCTGACCCTGGATCCGCCAAACTCCTTCAATTATCTTTTCTATCACTATATCACCTCGTCCGAGATGCGGGAATCGTCTTCGAAGACCCACTGCCAATCGTCTTCGGGAAGCAAATTCTGCTTTATTTGTTTTGTATACTGGTCAAGGATGATCCATTCTCCCGTCCCGTAAAGGATGGGTTCGGGATCTCCCGAATCGTTCATGGAGGCCACGACCCCGCCGCCACGAAAGAACCTGGGGGCCTTTGGATTTCCGCGGATGCCGGCGTCCCACCCTATAAACACGAGTCTTTCATTCTTGTTCACCGGTCTAAGCATCCGAAAAGACATGCGTGTTGAAAGCGCTCCCGCTCTGGTCTTCATGAATCCGGCCCAGGCCGTATTTTCGTCGAAGATTGAAGACAGAACCGCGGGATGCAGCTCGTCCTTGCCGATGAGAAAGTTGCCGACACGTTCCCGGTCGGCTTCCACCCCGTCCCACAAACAGGTTACAAGATAGCCGTCGTCCTTGGGATGGGCTCGAAACCTTCTTTGAAGCCCCGCCTCGGTTCGATAATGCCCGCAAACGAAACAATTTCTGTAGTACGGAAGGGGCCTAGAATAATCGGGTGGGGCTGATTCGGGTAAAGTAGGGGCCCATTCATCGGTATGTGTTATTTCCGCTCTCAGGTACGGGGTCTTGTCTCCATCTTTCGTGATACTTGCCTTCACCCCCGGAGCCGGGCCTTCAACAACCGACT
>JAZDOF010000323.1:0-2660 GCA_043799015.1 Pseudomonadota bacterium
GAAAATGCCGAAGCCACGGCCCGGTATAGGGCCCAATCAGATGCCATGAAGCGCCGCTACCTTGAAATCCGCCACCTGATCGACTACAAGGTGGAGCCGGAAATCAAGAACCCGGTGAGCGGAGACACCGTCGATCAGTTCGCCTTGGGATCCCAGGCCCAACATAACGAGCCGCATCGCGATGGGGTCGTCGATCCCCTGGATGTGCTTCTTCGCGAGTTCCTAGAATCTTTGAAAGAAGACATGGACGAGGAGGCCCCGGATGGCGAGGAAGAGTGAGAAGAGGCAGAGGATGAGGAAAAAGACAGCCTGACGGACGCCCTTTCGGGCGACACAGCGGCCATTGATCTGCCGTCCGGCGTTGTTGAGACGGGCAAGCCCCGGCGGCGGAACGCAGGCTTAGGCATCGAGTATGGAGGAACTGGCTAAGGCGGGCGCCATTCACATTCGTCGGGACCCGAACGTCCGGTACGTGTCTATGACTTGCGGTGGATTTCGGCAGCACCTCCTGATACGATGGGATGAATGGTTCGAAGCCTTATATATGGCTTGCCAAGCCTGAGAATGAGATAGCATCCCCACACAGGAAAAAGCGTTGAAAAATCCAAATATTGATCTCGACAGCCCGTGGAAGGATATATTAGGAGCATATTTTAAGGAATTCATGGAGTTTTTCTTTCCGGAGGCCCACGAGGACATAGACTGGAACAAAGGTTACGAGTTCCTGGACAAGGAATTCCAGAAAATCGTGAGGGACGCCGAACTGGGTCGGCGGTTGTTGGACAAGCTGGTCAAGCTTCATCGAAAGGATGGCGGGGAAGCCTGGGTGCTTGCACATGTGGAAATCCAGGGACAGGATGAAAAGGAATTCCCAAGGAGAATCTACACCTACAATTATCGGATATTCGACCGATATAATCGGTCCACGGCGAGTTTGGCGATACTGGCTGATGAGCGCCCCGATTGGCGTCCGGAGGGATTCGGCTATAGTCTTTGGGGTTGTGAGGTCAGTCTGAGATTTCCTGTGGTGAAGCTCCTAGACTTCAAAACAAAGTGGCCTTTTCTCGAAGCGAGCAGGAATCCGTTCAGCGTGGTTGTCATGGCCCACCTGAAAACCATGGCCACCGGTGATGATCCGGAAGATCGTTTGCGCTCGAAGGTTCGGTTGGTTAAAATGCTTTATGAGCGCGGCTATTCTAGGCAGGATGTGATAGGATTGTTCCACTTTATCGATTGGTTGATGGTTTTGCCGGAAGAGCTCGAGTCAAGCTTCTCAAGTGCGGTTTTTGAATACGAGGAGTCAATAAAGATGCCGTACGTAAGCAGCGTGGAAAGACAGGGATTTAAGAGAGGGCATTCGGAAGGACGTGTGGAAGGACGCGTGGAGATGAGCCGTGAGGCGCTGTGCGACATCTTGGAAGCACGTTTTACGTCCCCTCTGCCGGCGGCTACAGTAGAGCACATCAAGAGAATTGAGGATATTTCCGTATTAAGGGCACTTCTCAAAAAGGCCGTTACCGTGTCCTCTCTTGATGAATTCGAGCAACTCCTGAAGGAACCTCCCGCAATTCGTGGGACATATCACTGACGCGTTTGCTCTTCTGAGGTTGGACGATGCCACCGTAGTGAGGGCCTGGGATGACGACGGAGCCGTCGCGTACTCCCTTTCCTGGTCTTACTCCGCGTCCTTCGTCGAGAAATATGTAGAGCCCTATGTCGAACCGTTCCGGCCGACCTCCTTGTCCCAGGAGCCTAACTGGAGACCCCCGGAGCGGATTTGGGGACCCAGGGAGCCGATTCCGATGGTCGTGCCGCTCTATTTACCGGTGCAACACGCTCCGGAATTCAACGCCCCGATTGTCCCGGCCGAAGTCCGAATTGAGCACGTAATCGACACCACGAGACAGACCTCCCATTCCACCATACTCTCGGGACCGGGGGAACCGGCGCCTTCGCAGGGCCCCTTGCCGTCTCCACATCGTCGGGATTGTCACCCGTCAGTTCCTCGTCCGGTTACGGATATTCGCCGAGTCCCGAGGCCGGCAGCGGTTACTCGGTAGTCGCCTCGGCCGGATACGGCTCTTCATCCGGATACGGCGGGTCCGTCGGGGTCGGTTCCGCGGGGATGCCCTCCTCGGATGCCGCTTCTTCGTCCCATGGCGGTCCCCATGTTGCAGCGATGCCCAACGCGTGCGGCGCCGCAGGCCCTGCGGCGTCCTATACCCATGCACCGACGGAACAGTCGAGCGGCTTGCCCTATTCCGGGCCTGCGATGGCATACCCCGACAATTCCTTTTCCGGTGCGGGACCGGGGAATGGCGCCTATTCCAGTCCTTTGGACCGCCTTCTGAACGATCCCTCCATCAAAACCGATTTGCAGCGAAGCGAGTTGCTCAGCGAGGCCACCCTGAGGCTTCTTGACGGGTCCTCCTCATCCTCCTCCGCCTCGTCATATTCTTCCGATGTGAAGCTCGCTCGGTTCGGCGTCTATCCGGACCCCTATGCAAAGAGCGCCCCGGCGACGGCTGTGGCGGAGCCCGCGTCCGAGTCGTCCGGGCTGAATTCGACCAACGGCACGGGTGGGCAATCCGCCGAAGATTCCGGCTCGGAAAACAACTGGTGGTTGGCCCTCGTGGCTCAGACCGGAGGTGTGGTGGGGG
>JAZDOF010000345.1:0-2335 GCA_043799015.1 Pseudomonadota bacterium
TGCTTCCGTATCGAAGCCGAGTTGGTAGGGGTCGAGGAATGAATTGTTTCCCATATGCCCACCTCTGAAGGATGCATAGGATTGATTCGGACAAAAAATCGTGAATACCGGTGTGATAAGTCACTTCGCCGATTGAATCCATTGACGGGGTCTCAAGGATAGCCTATTCGTCGACGCTTGGCCGAACGCAGCACGGTGCCCCCCATCTTAGGCATGGGTAGTGGTGATATCCAAGGAGTGCGTAACCGGAGGATCACGGAATGACAAAACGTCCGCGACATCGCTGCACGGCTTTTTTCGCTACCGTCCTAATGCTCACCCTGTTTACCGCGGCCTGGGATCGGGAACCGTCAGCTCAGGCGAATAAGCCACGCCCCCAGGTGAAAGCGGTGAAGGTCTCGGTCCTGGACCATGGTTCCCATCTGCCGGGAATGGGGTCCGTTAGGTGCAGCCGCGGCCTTAACCTGGGATTCGACAGCCAAGGAACGCTTTCCGCCGTTATGGTGGAAGAAGGCGACACGGTGAAAAAGGGACAGGTCTTGGCCAGGCTGGATACATCGGTCATTCAATCGCAAAAGAACGCTTCCAAGGCCCGTATCAAGTCGGCTCTCGCTCAACTCCAGTACAAGAAAGAAGAAAACGCCAGAAGGCATGAGCTGCACTCCAAGAGTGCCATTTCGGACCTGGAAATGCGAAAGGGTTTTTTCGAGCTGGAAAAGGCCCAGGCCGATCTGGACGCGGCACGAGCCGATCTTGCCGGGCTTGAGGCCCAAGAAGAAAAAATGACCCTGAAAGCACCCATTTCCGGGATTATCGCGGAACGCCACATGGAAGCCGGAGAAACCGTCACTTCCGGATCCCACAATGTCCTGCGACTCATCCAATGCGAGGAGGTCGATGCGGAAATAGAATTGGGGGAACGTTTCTATCGTCAGATAATACCCGGCCGGACGGTACGCATCAAAGTGGATGCCCTGCCGGGCAAGGAATACATGGCACAGGTGCTTAGGATTAAGCCGAAAATAGACGAGAAAAACCGAACCTTTACCGTTACGGTTCGCATGAAGAATCCTGAAGCCGCTCTGCGTCAAGGAATGTTCGTCAGGGCCGAGATCAGCTCCCAAAACCCCGGCAGCTCTTTATGGGTGCCCGAACAGGCGGTGTTGGGTACCGGCCGAGCCGACACGGTCGTTTTCGTCGTCAAGGACGGCATTGCGCTCAAGAGAAGAATCGCTGTCGGCGAGCGCAAGGACGGCAAGGCCGAAATAATTAGCGGGCTGTCCGAGGGAGACACTGTCGTGGTGTCGGGACAGGAAGGCCTGGCCGACCTGACCGAAGTGTCGGTATCTATGATCGGTGAGAAATAGTCCCTTCATGATGCACCGGCTGCTTCGCCACCCCGTTGCGGTAGTCGCCTGCTTCGCGGTAGTCGTCCTTACCGGCGTCCTATCCGTTGCGACGCTTCCCGTCGAACTACTGCCGAGTCTCTCTATTCCCCGTTTGGTTGTCCGCACAACGTACGGCGACGCTTCCCCGGAGGAAGTTGAATCACTGGTCACTCGGCCGGTGGAAGAGGCCGTTGCGACCGTCAGCGGCGTCCGCGGCATGCACTCCACGTCCTCGGAAGGGTTGTCTTCCGTGACGCTTTCCTTCGATTGGGGGGTCAACCTCGGCGCAGTTTCCGCGGACGTTCGTGAGAAGCTGGACCTCATTGCGGACGATCTCCCCCGGGACGTAAAGCTTCCAATAGTCATGCATTACGATCCTTCCGACGATCCGATGATGATCCTGGCCCTAACGGGGGACGGGGCGACGGAACAAGCGAGGGTCTTTGCGGAAAAGGACGTTAAGCCTCGTATCCAGACAGTGGCTGGAGTGGCGGCGGTTAGAGTATCGGGGGGAATAGTACCCGAGGTACAAGTGCTGGGCGACCGCGGCAGATTGGTGGCCGCCGGTTTCGATCTGAAACGCGTCCTGACGTCGATAGAGGCGGCAAACATCAACTTCCCCGTCGGTAAGGTCCTGCAAGGTCCGCTGGAATTGCATATCCGAACGGTGGGCCGTTTCCGCAGTGCCGAGGAAATCAAGTCCCTCCCTGTAGGACGCGGCCGAGTCGGAAGCGTAGTCCGCGTCGAAGACGTTGCCGAAGTGATCCGGACGCATCGCGACCGAACGAGCATATGCCGGCTCAACGGCTCCCCTACCGTATTCCTTAGAGTAATCAAGGAGCCGGCGGCAAACGCGGTAACCGTATCGAAGGCGGTTCGCGAGACTATCGAGAGGTCGCGGCCGTTACTCCCGGCCGGCATCTCCATCGAGATCGTCGATGATCAGG
>JAZDOF010000440.1:0-2107 GCA_043799015.1 Pseudomonadota bacterium
TCACCATTGCGCAGGTCGTGGATACCCAAATCAAGACCAATCGCATGATGTCGAACCTCTCTACGGTATTTCTGGCTGTCATTGTGCTGGTTGGGGGAGCGAGCATAGCGAACTACATGTACGGCAACGTGCATGAACGCAGGCGTGAGATCGGAACCTTGATGGCTTTGGGAGCCGGGTCCGGTTTTGTGCTGAAGATGTTCCTCCTGAAGGCGTTGATACTGGGACTCGCCGGAGGTGTGGCCGGGTATGTGCTCGGGACGGTGCTGGCAGTCGTTCTTGGGCCCAAGCTCGCCGGGATCATTGTGTTGCCGATGCCGACGCTCATAATTTGGGCCATAGTCATTTCGGTAAGCATTGCCGTTGTGGCCGGCTATTTCCCGGCCCGCCGTGCTGCCCGCCTCGACCCCTGCAGTACCCTTCAGGAGATATAAACCCATGTTGAAGATGGAAACCGTAACAAAGGCGTATAATCATCGTGGCCCGTCCTTGACGGTCTTGAACGACCTCACCGCCGAGATTCCTCACGGGGACTTCGTTTCCATAGTAGGGCCGAGCGGCAGCGGCAAGAGCACCCTCTTATTGATGCTCGGCGGTATGCTTTCGCCGTCCTCGGGACGAATTCTGCTCGAAGGCGATTCGCTCTATGAACTCGAACCTGATCGACGGGCGGAACTCAGGCGAAAAAAGATAGGATTTGTGTTTCAAACGTTTAACCTGATTCCGTACCTTTCCGCCCTGGAAAACGTTCAGGTTCCCCTCTTCCTGGGAGGCATGAACGAACAGGACCAGAAGGTTCGAGCCGCCGGGCTGCTCGAACGTCTGGGGCTGGGCGACCGTCTGGAACATAAACCATCCGAACTCAGCGTAGGACAGCAGCAGAGAGTGGCCCTAGCACGCATGCTTGCCAATGACCCCGCCGTAATCCTTGCCGATGAGCCCACTGGGAGTCTCGACCCGGAAACAAGTTCTCAAGTAATATCCTTTCTTGAGCAGATGAACCACGAGGGCCGAACGGTTGTCATGGTGACTCACGACCCCGAGGTGGCCCGGAGGGCTAAGAGAACGCTGAGATTGGACAGTGGAAGAGTTTCCTATGAGCGGGCCGGCAGGGCTTTTGCGTCCGTGGCCTAGACCATGATCCTCCCCCGGTCTCATGGAAGTTGCAGGCGGATAATGCAAACACAAGCCCGCCCGTTAAGGCCCGGATTTTGTCTTGACATCGGGAGCTAACCCAGTATGTTTGCCGTGCAAAAAAAGGAATCGTGTGACAACCTTGTGACACATCACGGAAAGAGAGGCTCCTTGAAAAAGTCGCATATTTTCATCCTGATATTAGCCGTTATATCGGCGACACAGATTTCTTGCGTCAGTATGGGTAGTAGAACGCCCGCGGGAGGTGGATGCTCAGGCGGATGTAGCGGAAGCCTGCCCCAGTCCAGATCATTTCCGGGTCTGAGAGGTATGGCCGAAGAAGGAAGGCAGCCGAGCGCGGTATCGATGCCCGGAGACGGCGCACTCGGTAAGATTGCCCAGGCGCAGGGCGGCCGGAATTATTGATTCCCGACGACCGAACTACATGGTGACCTCCGGCTTTTGCCGCTCCGCCACATAAGAGTATCGAACCGAGGGAATTCATTCTTGACAAGGGACGTTGTTTATATGATGATTCGTTATGTGGCGAAGTATCGGAGGTCTTGGTGCGGGAAGTCATAGGCATTATGAGGGCTCTCGGCGACGAGAACAGGGTCAGAGCCTTACTGGCCCTGCGCAATAGAGAGCTCTGTTTGTGCCAACTCATAGAGTTCCTGGGACTCGCTCCTTCCACGGTATCCAAGCACATGTCCATACTAAAACAAGCGCGTCTGGTCGATTCGAGGAAATCGGGTCGATGGGTCTACTACAGATTGGCAGGACACGATTCTCCACCTCAAGTTCAGGGAGCAGTAACCTGGTTGTTCGACTCCCTTTCCGGGGATAAGTCCCTATGCTGGGACGAGCAGCGCCTTCAGGATATCTTGAAGATCGACCCGAACGTGTTGTGCTCCATGCAGGGTAGGTGAGCGCGCGAAGAGTGAATCGGCCCCCGGGAACCGCATCTTGGCGA
>JAZDOF010000394.1:0-7699 GCA_043799015.1 Pseudomonadota bacterium
GATGGTCAGTCGGGCTTCCTCTTCGTATATTGATCGGCCGGTCTGAAATGTGTGATCGACTCTCGTTCGGACGGGGCAACCCTCGCAAACGGGGTTTCTTCCGCAACCCAGGGCGTCGAACGAATTGACGCACCGAAACACTTCCCCGCCCGGCAGGCCAACGAGGTCCTCCTTGGCTCTGCCGGCAAATATGGTGCCCTTGCGGTTGATGTTTTCTACACGGCCGTCTCCGTTCACCAGCATCAACACGTAGGGAGCGCTTTCAAACATGGAGGAAAGCATTTCCCGCTGCGACGCCAGTCGCTCCTCCGCCCTCTTTCGCTCGATGATTTCCCAAACCACGTCGGCAAAATAGGATACGGTTTCGACATCCTTCTCCGTGTAATCCCCGGTCTTGTTGCCGATGCCGAGGATGGCGACCATTTCCCCGGATCTTATTACGGGCACCACCAGCTCGCGTATGACGGGCGCATGGCCTTCCGGCAATCCCCTCCTATGAGACAATGCCATGTAATCGTTGTGTATCACCGGTCTTCTTTCGCGCACGCAGTCCACCCACACCCCCGCGCGGTCGATAGCGTAGTGCAAGCCCCTTCCCTCGGCCGAACAGAATTCCCTAACCGTTCGAGTCGACCAAGCTTGGAGAGAGAGGGTGGTTCCGTCCTTCTCGACAAAATGGTAGAACCCGATTGGACTGTGGCTAAGCCTACCCACTTCATCCAACACTTTCTGAAGAAGATCCTTGAGTGAATTGGACGCCGCAAATTCCATCAGAGCCAGGCGTATGTCCGCAAAGGCCGTGGCCCGTTTCCGTTCGGTGATGTCACGAGCCACCACTAGGGCCCCATCCATGCCTCGATAGTGGATGGGCACGGCCGACACCTCCACATCAACTGTGGAACCGTCCATCCTTATGTAAACCTGCTGAAGAGGAGGGACATCCTTCTTCTCTTCATTGAGGAGTCTGATGCGCTCCCTTACCACGTCGTGAAAATCGGGATGAAAACGGTCCAGCACGGATGCACCCAGCAGTTCTTCCGGTGATCCGGCCCCGAACAACCTAAGTGAAGCCGTATTCAGGTAGGCAAAGGCCCCGCGCGTCTGCACGAAGATCGCCTCGGGGGCCTTCTCCACGAGAAGCCTAAAATGGGCCTCGCTTTCCCTTAACTGCTCATCCGCTCGCTTTTTCTCCAGCAGCAGCACTCTCCTTTGCAGAGCACGCTCGATAACCGACGGAATCAATTCGAGGTATCGGGCCTCGTAGTCCTTGATGATATAGTCGTCCGCGCCCAATTTAATGGCTTCCACGGCTATGGCTTCGTTCCCGGCCCCGGTTACCATCACCGTCGGAGGTAAAGGTCCCTGCAAGGCAAGGGCGCGGATCAGATCAAGCCCGCACAATTTGGGCATATCCTGATCAACGGCCAAGACGTCGTGTTGACCCATCCGCCAAATGGCCAGCCCCTGTTCGCCGTCGTGTGCGAGGTCCACTTGGTATCCCCGGCGACACATCTTTTTTTGGAACAGTCTCGCTGCCCCCGGATCATCTTCCACGTAAAGAATCCGGACCGGTGTAGACGACATATCTGCTCTCCGCCGAAAAAAAACACGTTCACAAACAGCGGCTTGATCCCTCGTTCAGGTCCGCCGCCGTCAGGTTGGCTATCGTGAAAGTGAATGAGGACCCTACCCCCGGCTCCGACTCGCACCAAATCATTCCGCCGTGACGGCGGACCAGGGTTCTCACGTGGGCCAGCCCCATTCCTTCACCGGGTATATCCCTATTACCGGCACGCTGAAAAACCTGAAAAACCCGCTCCAAGTCCTGCTCGTCAATCCCCAAGCCATTGTCCTGAATCTGAAACACTTTGTCATTGCCCCTCGTCCAGCCGATGATCTTAATTTCCCCCGGTTCGGCGGGATTCAGGTATTTCAAAGCGTTGTCCACGAGATTTCCCACGATCTGTTCGATTGCGGTGCGGTCCCCCACGATGTCCGGCAGGCGGGCCACGGAAACGAGGACCCTTTTTTCCGAGATCTGGTACGCCATGCTGTTGAGGACTTGACCTACCAAACCATCCATGTTCAGCGGTTCGAACCTCAGTTCCGCATGTCCCAGTCGCGAAAGACCGAGAATGGCGTTGATAAGGTTACCCATCCTGGTCACGGACGACTTGATGAAAGCAAGGGACTCGGGGATGTCCTCCTCTATCGCGGCCTTCACCTTGGACTGCACTTGGACGGGCAGAAACGCCGCACTTCCTTCCAGAGCCGAGCCGAGATCACGCACGGAGGCCTCCAGTTCATTGCTGAACCCGCCCAAATTGGTCAGCGGCGCGCGCAAATCATGTGAGACGACATATGTGAAGTGCCTCATCTCCCTCATGAGCTCTTCCTGCCTCTTCTCACGTTCCTTGCTGCCGGTTATGTCCCGGACCAGCCCTATGAATCCGAGTCGCCGCCCGTTGCCGTCGAAGTGTGGGACGTAATTCACGGCTATGTCGCGCGTGCAGCCGTCGCGGTAATCAAGGGTGGTCTCGTAATTCGCTTCTTGTCCCGACAAGGCCGCCTCTACGTATTGCTTTACTCTCTCCGCGTATTGCCGTTCTCCCAGAACCGCATGGTAGTCTCTACCGGCTATGTCCTCGGGCCCCAAGGCACACCATTGCTTGTGAGTTCGGTTGTTGAATCGGAATATTCCATCGGCGTCAACATAGAAAACCGCGACCGGAAGGCTGTTCATCATGAGATTCATTAGGTTTCGGCTCTCACTCAGCTTGTCTTCCATTCGCTTGCGATCCGTAATGTCCTGCACCATGCCTATCGAGCGGGTGATCCTCCCGATTGAATCCCTGATATGAACACATTTTTCATGGACGGTGCGTATTTCTCCGGATCCTTTTGCGACTACCCTATGCTCGACCTCATATGTGTCGTTCCCATCGCGTATGGATTTTGCGTACGCGGCATCCACCCTTTCTCGATCGTCCGGATGCACCGCTTCCAGGAAGGCCTCATAGGATGCGTCGAACTCCTTAGGCGGCATTCCAAAAATCCTATATACCTCGTCCGACCAGATTAGCCGATTGGTTGTCAGATCAAGTTCCCAGGAGCCCACATGAGCAATTTCCTGCGATTTGCTCAGAAGTGCCTCACTCTTCCGAAGGTCTTCCTCGGCTTTCCTGCGCCGGGTTATGTCGTCCCCCGAATACAACGCCCCGATGATCGAGCCGTCCCGATCTCTGAGAATCGAGCTGTGCCATGCGATGATTCTCTCTTCACCATCGCTGGTCAGGATGGGATTCTCCGCGTATTCGCCTATGACACGTTCCCCGTCCATGATTTTCTTGTAAATACCCCTGATAGGATCTCGGATCGCCTCCGGGAGAAAGTGGTCAAACCAATTCCTTTTCAATATCTCCGACTCTTCATAGCCCAGGATTTCACATCCTTTGCGGTTCACCATGATCACGCCGCCTTCCCTGTTCAGCGCAAGCATTATGACCCCAGCGACATCCAGGTACTGCCGTGCCCTATCTCTTGCTTCGTGCAGCCTCCTTTGCCCGGCACGTTCTTCCGTTTGATCTCGAAACACCAGGACGGTACCGATGATTACCCGGTTCTCATCGCGGATCGGTGCTCCGCTGTCCGCAATGGGACGCTCAGTGCCGTCCGCGGCAAGCAGCGCCGTATGGTCCGGCAGGCCCACGACGGCCCCCTCCTCCACCAATCGACGTATTGGGTCTTCGATGGGTAAACGTGTCTCTTCATCTATCAGGCGGATCACTTCCGCCAAGGGTTTTCCGAGTGCTTCCTCCAGTTTCAGTCCCGTCAAGGTCGCCGCCACCCGGTTAATGAATTCCACACGCCCTTCCGTATCGGTGGCGACGACTCCGTCGCCTATGCTTGCGAGGGTTATGCGGTAGCGCTCTTCCATTCCGTGGAGCGCCGATTCCGACTCGTAAAGTCTACGATAGGCGGCTTTGGCATTACGTTGCCAAACCACCCCCGCCGCGCTGACCAAGAAGGCCAAGATCGCGACGGACAGCGCAATAATGAACAAGGATCTCCGTCGCCAGCCGGCCAGGGCTTCATCGGCATCAATCTTGGCGACCATGAACCAGGGTGAATTCGGTACCGGCTTCAAGACCGACAGAACATCAACTCCTCTGTAGTCGGCCCCCTGTACGACCCCTTCCTTTCCAAGCGCCGCCATCACCGCGGGCACATCTTCCCTGCTCAGGGGAATTCGTAACTTTAGAGCGGTATTAGGGCTGTGGCGTACGTCGTTAAGGAACAGGGCCGCGTCTCCGTCTCGTCGCACCAAGAGGGTTTCCGCAGTCCGGCTGGGTGTGGGCCAAAATTGAATCAGCGGATAGAGAAAATCAGCCGCGTCAATCCGACATACCAGCGCGCCTATCGGGTCCGCGGCCTTGCCGACTCCCTCGATCAATGGCGCTACGACGTCCACATGGGACGGCAGGTCGCCGGGCCCTGCGTGCAGATCCGTCATTGCGGGCCGCCGTTCCCGGAGCGCCACGGTCAGGGTCGCTGCAGCATCCTCGTGAAGCGGGCCGTGGCGTTTACTGAGGCTGAGCCGCACCTGCCCGTTACGATCAACCAGCATAACATCTCGATAGTTAAAGTGCTCGTGCATCGAACGAAAGCAGTTGAGAAGCTTTTCGGCGAGATCAGGGTCCGGGTCCGAAATCCACCTCACCATGGCTTCACCGGCGAAAGAACTCTCCAGGATCACGGCAGCCGGCCGAAGCTGCGCGGATCGCCAGTCGGCAAGCTGGTTCACCTTCAACCGTGCAATGGCTTGGAGGTCGGCAATGACTTGTCCTCTGACGAGATGTTGCTGATCCAGGTAAAACCAAGCCCATCCGCATACAACTGCCGGCAGCGCAATCGCCGAAGCTATTACCAGCCAACGCGGAAACCGATTCACCCAGGCATTCCTCCTTCTTTAAGAAAGACGGTAAGCGTTCGGTGCGACGCTGCATTGCACGCTTTCGCACCGGCTATGGCCTGCCGCCGCAATCGGCGCTAGGCTCGGGGTCGCTGAAGACCGTCCATCGCCGCATGTGAACGGGACGCAAGAACCATCTGTTCGACGTAGGGGTAACGACTTTGATGACTTTGTCAACGTCCGAATCGGCTTGAATCCACAGGTTGTCGCCCAAATAGGCGACCACGTGAATGCCGTCCGCTGTGACGGCCAAATCCCCCGATCGAACGGCCGATTGATCGACGGCATTTATGCTTGAAGCAGTCAATACCGGCTTTGTCAAGCAGCGATAGCCATGCATGAGCGATTCGGCCGTACAGTCGTTCCACCACAGAAAGAAAGCCTCTCTGATCAATCGTGGATTCAACGTTTGAATTCCGACCAACAAGTCCGCATCTATCAAGCTTCTTCGAACCAATCCGGAACAGTCGATTCCTATTTGATTCTCTCCTCCCCACACGTACGGTACACCCTCATATTTGGTTAGCGACTTCAAGTATGCCGCCTCAACGATCTCCGTGTCGTAATCACGCCCCGGTAGGAATGGAAACGACAACAGGACCGCCCCCGTAAATAAGACCGTCAACGCCGCCCTTTTCCGGTTTCGAAGGAGAATAACCGCTGCGGCCCAAAGAAGCGGCACCGACACAACCAAGTACAAACGGGTTATGGTGCTACTATGAGGGATGACGATGATTGTCGGAACCGCAATCAAGCCGGCAAAGAAGACGGCGGCCGAAACAAACCACCAAAGGTCTTTGCCGATTCCATAGGCGCCTGCCGGACTGTTCGCCGACACTTATTGCCTCCCGATGATCGTAGCCTGTATTCCGTGGTTGCCGTCGACGGGGCAGATGTTTGCATTCAAATACGGGGTAATGGGATACAAAGGACAAGTGTTTCCCGGGACGAGGAATTTGGGCAACGAAGTACCCAGAAGTTTGGATTTCCCCATTCCGTGATACCTGCCTGCCAACGGCTCATTCTTTACGGGTATGTTCTCGTCCACAGGTATCTTGATATTCCGGATTTCGCCGTTGCGCTCGCACACCACTATGACCTGTTGGAGATTCCTTGCCGCGTCCGATGGGCCGGCCCCCTGTAAGAACCTCCCCCTAAATCCGCAAGAAGAGCAATATACCTCAACCAGCTCGACTTGAGCCAAAACGCACAAGGGAATGAGGAACAGGAAGGAAAAAACTAACGGAATCACGGATTTCCACATGATGCCCCACCTTTCCGACTAATCTCGGGCCGACGCGACGCTCACTTAATAAATCAATGGGGGCCTTGAAATCAAGTCGATTCGGTATATGCACGGTAACCATTCAGTTACAACGGGGAAATTGCAATCTCAACGTGGCGCAGGCTTTCCAGCCTGCGAATCTTCTTAGTCCGATCTCGGCAGGCTGGAAAGCCTGCCCCACAAGAATGAATGGTTACATATGCACGTATCGGCTCAAGTGAGCGCGCTACATCGAGCCTTGACCCATTGAACCGTTTCGATGTGAAAACCCATGATCGCGTCCACCGTATCAACGGTTCGGCGCGGCGCGGCGTCGAGGGCATCAAGAACGATCCCGGCTATCCGATCAAAAGAGATCCTCTTGGCAAGAAATAAATCTACAGCCACTTCATCGGCAGCATTCAAGATAATAGGCGATGCGCCGGATTCGTCATCAAGAGCCTGGTACGCGGCGCGTAGGAGAGGAAAGCGATCAAAATCCGGCTTGCGGAAGGTCAGAGCACCCAGTTCGGGAAAGCTCAGCGGGGCTACACCGGCATCAATGCGTTCCGGATAGGCCATGGCGTAGCTTATGGGTATCCTCATATCCGTCGCGGCCAACTGAGCTATAATGGATCCGTCTTCGAACTCCACCATGGAATGGCAAATGCTCTCGGGGTGAATCACGGTTTCTATTTTTCTCCCGGGAGTATCAAACAGCCAACGCGCTTCAATTACTTCGAGACCCTTGTTCATCAACGTAGCCGAATCAATGCTCACCTTGCGGCACATCTTCCATCGCGGATGGTTCAGGGCCTGCTCGGGAGTAACGGATGCCGTCTCTTCCCGCGGTGTGTCACGGAATGGTCCGCCCGACGCAGTGAGGATTATGCGCCTAATGGACGCGGATCTCGCTGACTCCAAGCACTGATGGATCGCCGATTGCTCCGAATCCACGGGCAACAGCGCCACGCCGGTTTGTTTGACCCGTTGCATGAACAGCCTGCCGGCCATGACCAATACTTCCTTGGTGGCCAGGGCCACATCCTTGCCCGCGTCGACGGCGGCGAACGACGGGAGGAGTCCGGCGCTTCCCGGTAATCCGCCGACCACCAAGTCGACTTCCGGCGCCCTTACGGCCGCTAGGAGGCCGTCAAGCGAATGACCGATCCACAACGAGTCCTTGTAGTCCCCGAGATTGTCGCGGAGCACTCGCCACCCGTTCTCATCGCCGCTGGACACGATGAGAGGGTGGAACTCCCTCACTTGTCGCTCCAGCAGGACCATGTCGGATCCGGCGGCCAACGCCGTAACTCGAAAGCGATGCGGATGACGGCGGATCACATCCAGCGCCTGCACTCCTATGGACCCTGTTGAGCCTAAGATACTTATGTTCTTCATTTTATTGCGGCATGTCCCGTAAGAATCAGGAAATAGAAAACCGTGGGAAAGGTAAAAATCAG
>JAZDOF010000401.1:0-2473 GCA_043799015.1 Pseudomonadota bacterium
CGACATTCCTTCGCCACTCATTTGCTGGAAGACGGTTACGATATCCGGACGGTGCAGGAGTTGCTCGGGCACAAAGACGTCAAAACGACCATGATCTACACCCACGTCCTGAACCGGGGGGGAAAGGGGGTAAGGAGTCCAGCAGATGCTCTGTAACCTGCCCGAGCGGGGCATCATGGACGGAAACCATATATGCTACCATAAGCGACCGGGAGAGCAGGTTAAGTAGCTGTGGTTGATCAGTTTATTGGTTGTTCCAGCAAGACGGCTTATGCCGACAGGAAACTCAGTACAGGTTGTTACGAGGAAACCAGATAATTACCTGTTGATTGACATAGGTAGGCCCTCGCGAGCTGTCCCTGTCACACCACCGGGCATACGGGTCACGTACCACGGCGGTTCGATCGGGTTAGGCAGTCTCGGAAACGGCCACGCGGGGGAGTCCAAGCGAGTCGAAGTAAGCGTTGCGCAGGGCCTGTTGAACGGCCGGATGGCCTGACATGCGCCAGAATCCGGTCGGAGAACCGGCGGCGATCGCCGCGCGGAACTTTGAGACGCCACGATGGCGTAGTTCCTTGAAGCGATTCCGCCCGTTCTGCCACTGTCGCCAGAGATACATACGTAGTCTCCGGCGAGTCCACGCGTCCAGGTTAGAGAGCACTCGTGGTGTTTGGCAAAAGCGAAAGTAGCCGCGCCAGCCGATCAGGTAAGGCGCTAACTGCTCAATCAGCTTCGTCAAACTGATGCCCCGTGTCCGGCAGGTGAGTTCCCGTACTCGTGCCTTGAATCGATCGAGTGCCTTTGGCGCAATTCGCCGTTCGCTCCCGTCGTTCGAGATGCTAAAGCCCAGGAACTTACGCTCCTCCGGCTGAGCAACCGCGCTTTTCGCCTCGTTCACCTTCAGCCGGAGCTTTGTGGTCAGAAAATGACTCACGCTGGCCATAACCCGTTCCCCGGCCCGGCGACTGCGAACATAGAGGTTGCAGTCGTCGGCGTATCGGCAGAATCGGTGGCCGCGACGCGTCAGTTCCCGGTCGAGGTCGTCCAGCAGCAAATTGCTCAGTAAAGGCGACAGAGGGCCACCCTGGGGTGTACCCTCATCGGTCGGACGGACCAACCCGTCTTCCAGCACTCCGGCGTTCAGGAACGCCCGGAGTAGCCTGAGCACTCGCGTGTCGAATACCCGCGCTGCTACGCGGGCCATCAGGATGTCGTGATTGACACGATCAAAGAATTTATCGAGATCGATATCGACCACATAACCGTATCCCTCGGCGATGTATTGCTGCGCTTGGGCTACCGCCTGATGAGCCGACCGTCCTGGTCGGAATCCGTAGCTGTGCTCCGAAAACGTCGGGTCCCAACGCATCTGAAGGACTTGAAGCACCGCTTGCTGGATCAGTCGGTCAATGACGCAAGGAACGCCGAGTTTCCTGATCCCGCCGTCCGGCTTGAGTATTTCAGCCCGCTTGACCGGTTGGGGTGTGTAGGTCCCTGAGAGCAGTTGTTCCCGAATGGTTGGCCAATGCTCACGCAGGTAGTCCAACGTGACGTCGATGGTCATCTTATCGACTCCTGGACTCCCCTTGTTTTCCCGGACGCGTTTCCACGCCCGTTCGAGGTTCTCGCGTTGGCAAATCTCCTCCATTAGACGTTCTTCGAGTGCCGGGCTTTCGGTGGTTCGCTTCGCCGTAAGTGGTTCGGTCCCTTGCCCGTCGGTGTCCGAGGCTTCACCCCGATTTTCCGACGCCAAGGCCAGACTTAACTGGATTTTCTGCCGCTTTCCACTCATGAGTCGCGACTCCTACTTGCCGCTCCTGATCGTTCGGGCCTTCGACCATCGTTCCCGGCTCGGCCTATCTGTTGCTCCGCCTTTCGGCATTGGAGTGCCTCAATAGCCTTGCCGACGGCATGGTCTACTATGCCCTCTGCTGACCTCTGCGTCGTGGTCAGGTCGCCTCACGGTTTCCTCAGTCCCTCTTGCGGGACATGACGCAGATCTCCCGAGGTAAGTTCGATAACCTTCACCGCACACCTGCCGGATCTACAGCCCTGACCTTAGATGGATATGGACTTCGCGATCAGTTGCCCGCTCGTCCGACCAGGGATGCCTATATCCGATTTCTGTTCGTCAGGTCGCGGTTTTGCCCCACACTTCCTTCAGACGCCACCTCACGATGACGCCCTTGCGTGTTCGCTGATCCTTCACCTCCATCAGGTTGGATAGGGGACTTTCACCCCCAGGCTATCGAACATGCTCGGCACACAACTAAGCCGCTTCGCGACGGTTGGGTGGTAGACCCGAGCTCATCCGCTTCGCATCAGCCGAGGTGACAGTACCTCCGAGCTCCCTCAGAGGTTTTTCATCCGCCGACGTATTCCCTATCTTCCTTTGGTGTTGGTCGAAGGATCGCATCGCAGCGAACCGCATCAAAGGAGGAAGGCCATGAACGAGCTATCCCGGCGGATGGAA
>JAZDOF010000485.1:0-2716 GCA_043799015.1 Pseudomonadota bacterium
CCGGTAGATTTCGTTCGCTCTCTTTGCCAATCGCCGCTTTGATTCATTCAGATGATGAAGACCGCCTCCCTCCGTGGACGCAGAAAAAGCAGCAGTCCCCATGGGCAACTTCTGCTGGCCTCCGGGTCCGCCATAAAGCCCACCCCGGCCCACATCGCCCTGTCCTTGAATATCCACCCCTTGATGATCCAAACACGTGACCATCTTCAACCTCCTTATATATTCTTCCGGGGAATGAAACCGCCATTCCTCGGTTCTGTTACCGAGCATCTCGAACATCGCTCGCCGTCATCGACGTAACCTTCACGCCGTACAATACCGGAACCTCCCAACCTTCGGCGCAAACGCCCCGTTGCCGCGGCCTTACAATTAACTTAGGCACGACCATACCTTCCGTCAAAGGTCGCCTTCCGGTTTCCAATTACCGGTTTCCTCGTCGCGCATTCCGAAAGCCGACCGCACGGATCCCGAGGTTTGCATTGGCGTGCGTGCATTTTTCTGTTTACGGAATAGCCTGTGGGAGTTACAAGGAACATACATGGGACGCCATCCAGCCCTCTTTTGAATGACTGGCTCTCATGCCGTACGCGAAGGGCTGTTTTTGCCATCCCACAATCCAATGGGTCTCAACCAGGCACGTGAACAGCAGAGGGGGTCGGAAGGAGGGAATCGGAACGGATAGCATAAGGGTCTTGTTTCGACTCGTATCTTCCGCTTCTGCTTCGCCAGATTGGCTAATACAAGCTGCGGAATTTTCTTGTGCGGCTATTTCTTCAACATGTGCGATCACTTAAGGATAGATGTCCACGTGACAGGTCCGGAAGCAGCGAAGGTTAACGAAGTGGACACGGATATCGCCGCGCAGTCGGAGCATTCCAACGGAGACAAAAGCGAAAAAACCAACGGCAAAAAGAAGAACGCCGTATGGATCAGACTTTCGATACTCGTTTCCATCCTCCTTATTGCTTTAATCATTTACAGCACGGGATGGTTAAAGGTCTTCTTGAACAAACAAAGTATCCTTTCCTTTCTTGAATCACTCGGCCCGCTTTCGTTTTTGGGCTTTATCATCCTGCAGGCAGCCCAGGTGGTTTTGGCACCCATCCCCGGAGAGGTCACCGGACTTATGGGGGGCTATATATACGGTCCTTTCTGGGGTGTCATACTGTCCACCGTCGGCCTTGTCACGGGTTCTTATGTGGCCTTCGCCTTATCCAGGGCCTTCGGGCGTCCCTTTGTGGAGAAGTTTGTCAATCAATCCGTCATGCAACGGTTTGATTATGTTCTGCACCACAAAGGACTGTTTCTCGTCTTCATGTTGTTTCTCACGCCGTGCTTTCCAAAGGACTACCTGTGCTTCATTCTGGGGCTCGGCCACCTGTCCACCTTCGAGTTCCTGACCATCAGCGGCGTGGGACGGCTTATGGGAACGATCCTTGTGACCCTGGGGGGCGGTTACCTGCGATACCACCAGTACAAGAAGCTGTATATCCTTATAGGAATTGCTCTGTTCTTCTTCCTTGTTGCCCTGGTATTCAGAAACAAGATCGAAGAGTACCTGAAATCATGGCAACTGAAGAATCACGAAAAGCGGGCAGCTAGCCTGAACGGTGATCTGCCGGACCGATAATCGACTTTATTCCCCTTCGTGGTGAATTCTTGTTCCCCCGCGAATCAACTGGTGGTTGGTATCACCGGTCAACCGCACAGGTTGGAATAGCAGGACCAGACACGCCATGAAACGACTCGATCCGCTCCCCGCGGGTGCCAAATGCCACCGGTGCCGGGGCCAAGCCGTCATTCGTCTGACGAGCCACAACGCCAATGTGTGCTCTCACTGCTTCCAGCATTATTTTCACACTGCCGTTCGGCGTGCCATGAAGAAGTTCGGGGCCCCGGCCGACCGTCCCCTGATGGTCGCCGTATCGGGCGGCAAGGACTCACTGGCCGTGTGGGACACGCTGCACCTCCTCGGATACATCACAAAAGGCCTTCACGTCGACCTTGGCATCGATGGTTTTTCAGGACAATCCAGCCAGGCCGTAGACCGATTTGCCCGGCAAAGGGACCTCACATGGGTGCAATACTCCCTCGAGGAAACCTTCGGGCACACCATCCCGGAGATCCACAGGCGCACTCGACGCAAGATTTGCTCCGTCTGCGGACTCCTCAAGCGACAGCTTCTCAACCGTCTCACAGTCAAGGAAGGCTTTCAGCTCCTCGTTACGGGCCACAATTTGGATGATGAAGCCGGACGGCTGCTCGGGAATATGACTCGCCATCGCTACCGGTATCTGGAGAAACAATATCCTTTTTTGCCATCGACTCATCCAAGGCTTCCCGCCAAGCTCAAACCCCTTTATCGGCTTGAAGCCCATGAGGTTCGCACCTACTGCGACTTGAGAAGCATCGTCCCCATCGAAGCCAAATGTCCTCTCTCGCGGGGGGCGACAAGCCACATTTTTCAAGAGGCCCTCGACTTTTTGGAAGCGGGGATGCCGGGAACGAAGCGGGATTTCTTGTTCACTCACGTGGATCGGAGGCAGCCCCCCGGCGTATCGTCACCCTATGTGTCCTGCCGGCAATGTGGAGAACCGGCCTTCGAGGATATTTGCAGCGTGTGCAGACTCAAGGGGCGACTGAGTGATGAGTGATGAGTGATGAGTGATGAGTGATGAGTGATGAGTGATGAGTGATGAGTGATGAGTGATGAGTG
>JAZDOF010000516.1:0-2173 GCA_043799015.1 Pseudomonadota bacterium
GAGTGGAAAGCTCTCAACGTCCGAGGGTTCAAAGGTAGGTAATCACGAGGAGCACTCCGTGGCGTCTTCGGGGTGCCTAGCCCCGTTTGTCCGCCCTTCGGCGGAAACCTCAGTCAGACAATCGTGGAGGTGTCGCATGGATTTCGAGGCGGTTGTGATGCATTATCCGGCAGCGGAAGGTCTCTTCCTTTCGCCACAATTCTCCGTCAAAGCCTCCGGTAAGGAGTGGAGTTGTCCGGATTTAGTGGCCCTGGACTTTTCCAAACCTCAAGTCCAAGTAGTCGAGGTTACCACCGCCGCAGACATATCGGGGCTTCTGGGGAAGATAGCTGCGCGGGAAAACCAGTGGTTCAATCATCTCAGACCCCAATTGCAGAATCGCGGGGTAATCGATGATTCCTGGAACTTTACGATGAGAGCTTTCGTCCGAGAGGACTGCCTCGATAAAGTCCTTCGCAAGTTTCATGACGCTGAAGATGTCAGGGTCGAGGCCATTGAGCACGTTGCTTTTCCGTGGAGATGGCCGTGGTCCAAATTTCCGAAGGACTGAGCGGTAGAAGAGAAAGACCTATTCGGTCATACGGGGTCTCGGACTCTTGAGCCGCCCCCGCTCTCGCGGCTATTACGATTTGTGGCGTCTCGTAGCCGATTTCGGGACAGAGTTGGGGTGTCCTCTTGTGTCCGACGTACCGGACACATTCGTGTTGGGGGACTGTTCACATACACCGGGTCTTGTGGTTACGAGCCATCTGGAGCTTTGCTTCAGGACAGCCTTGGTTCGGACGTTTCCTACAACTCTTGGATCCTACTCGTACCATCGTGACACAGCTACAAATCTTCGTCCTCTTGAGCCCTTCCACCTTCCTATCCCTGGGCGCTTTCGATTCTGTACAGACTTCCGCTCTGCTTCGCGTACCGATTGAACCTCAAACCCCCAACGGTCCGTTCCTCTCTATAGCAGGGTTTTCTTGCAAGTAGGAGTTATGCGAGACATATCTTAAGCTTATCCAAACGGCACAATGTGACGGAAATATCGAGAGATTACCGATCCAGTTTCTTCCATTCCCCGATAATAGGTAGATGTAAGGGTTTTTCAGGACTAGATCGGGGAGTCACGTTCGAGGAATCGAGCCGGCTACGATAGAGGATGGTCCAAGTTTCGATAGCCTACCCGTACCCTCGTGGGACAGGTAGGATTCATGGTCGGTTTGGTCACACAGATTTCTCTCCATCTCTGAAAGCATCTCACCGGTACGTCGTACCTCCTGGGAACCGTTTTTTCGTTCTCTCCAGTCCGCCAGACAGTTGGTGTCTGAGTCAGGAAACTTAGCCTGCCACTTGATTCCGTCAGCGTCGTTCCCGATGAACCGTCGGTTAAGTGTATGGCAGGCAACTCCGGTGCTGCCTGAGCCGAAGAACGGATCAACGACGAAGTCCCCCTGAGGCGAAAGAATGATGCTCCGCCCCCCCGACTTTCTGGTATAATGGCAATAACGACATTGAATTTTCGACTCATCTCGTCTCTTGGGAATCTGACAAAGAGAGGGCTCGGATGACTGGAGGGACTCCGATCAGTGTTGCGGGAGGAACAAAGATGCCCAGCAAGAAAACCGAGACCGTCCGCAAGAACCGAACTACCAAACCCAAGAAGTCCGTCGAGCCGACGAGCGCCGAAAAGGATATCTCGGTCCCGGAAACAAAGGCCCCCTTTCCCATCGTAGGCATCGGGGCTTCAGCCGGTGGACTGGAAGCGTTCGAGCAGTTCTTTACCCATACTCAACCGGATACGGGTATGGCCTTCGTCCTCATCCAGCATCTCGATCCCAAACACAAGAGCATCCTTTCCGAACTGATCCAACGTTACACCAGAATGACGGTTCAGCAAGTCGAAGACGGCATGGAGGTTGAGCCGAATTCAGTCTATGTTATTCCTCCGAACCGTAACATGGCTCTTCTGCACGGGACCCTCCACCTTCCGGAACCGTCTGAGATTCCGGGTGTGCGGACCCCGATTGATTACTTTTTCCGGTCCCTTGCGGAAGACCGGAGGGAGGAATCTATTTGCATCGTTCTTTCAGGTACCGGAACCGAAGGAGCTATGGGGTTGCGGGCGGTCAAGGGCGAGGGCGGTATGGTCATGGTACAAGACCCGGAATCGGCTAAGTATGACGGG
>JAZDOF010000519.1:0-4800 GCA_043799015.1 Pseudomonadota bacterium
CTGATAGTCCTTGGAGTTCCGCCGCGATTTGGTAACCATCCATGTCGGGCATTTCAGCATCCACCAAGACGATGTCGAAGGGATGGCCTTCCGTGAGAGCTTTTCGGGCCGTATCCAGCCCCTTGTTCCCTCCTGATGCCGTTTCAACCGCCATCCCCCACGAACTTAACAATTCCTCCGTAATGCTCAAGCTGGTAACACTATCGTCAATAATCAGGGCGGCCCGGTCCATAACGTCGGGTTCGTTCTTGCGGGACCTCCACTTGGCGACGAGCCCCTCTCCTTTTTGAAACAATACCGTGAAGTGGAACGTGCTTCCCTTGTCCAGGTCGCTTTCAACCCAAATTTGGCCGTTCATCTGCTCGACCAGTCGGGCGCTAATGGCAAGTCCCAGGCCCGTGCCGCCGTGTCTTCTCGCCAGTGAACCGTCCACCTGCCGAAATGCCTCAAAGATCTCGTGGTGCTTCTCCCGCGGGATCCCCATGCCCGTATCGGTTACGGCGAAAAGAACGCTCACGTCGTCTTCGGAAATACTTTGAAGCTGAACGAGCAGCACCACCTCGCCCAGCGAGGTGAATTTAACGGCGTTGCCGATGAGGTTGATAAGGATCTGCTTCAAACGCCGCGCATCGCCCACGAGGATGTCGGGCACGCTCGGAGAGACCCTGTAGGCCAGCTCGAGTCCTTTGCTATGGGCATCTACCGCCATTGTGCGCATTAGAGCTTCCAAAGAGTCCCTTAGACTGAATACGGCCCGCTCCAAATGGATCTGACCGGCCTCTCCCGCGGAGTACTCCAGAATGTCGTTGATAAGGGCCAAGAGGGAAAGCCCTGAATGCTTCATCGTCGATAGGTAATCCCGCTGCTCCGGTGAAAGCTCGGTGCTCAAGGCCAAGTCGGCATTGGCAATGATCCCGTTCAAGGGCGTCCTTATCTCGTGACTGACGGTTGCAAGGAAACTGCTCTTGGCTCGGCTCGCCTCTTCGGCGGCATTCCTGGCCTCGATCAACTCGCTGACGTCTACGAACGATTCAATCGCCCCAACCCGACGTCCCTCATCGTCTCTGAGCAAGTTCGCGTTCTTCAGCACGGTCATGATTCGACCGTCTTTGGCCCTTAGGGACACTTGTTCCCTGACCACCCGTTCGGGATGATCCTCGTGAAAAATGTTACAGATCTCGCCGACCGAGCAGCGACACACCAAACGGCATTGTCTGCCTTTGATCTCCTCCGGCTCGTACCCCGTCATCCGGCAGAATTCATCATTTACGTCCGAGATAGTCCCGGAGGAGTTAACGGTGAAGATACCCGTGGCCGCGGTTGACAGGAGTTGTCGTTGGAACTCGTTGATCCGGTAGAGCTCCTCCTCCGACCTCTTTCGCTCGGTGATGTCCTTCTTAAGGCTCCAGAAGCCGACCAGGCTGTCCCCCCTGGTTGTCCCGATCAGAGTATCTTCGTAGTAGCGTTCCTCGCCGTCGGCCGTTATCGAGCTGGTCTCATTGGCATGGATCTGCATGTCGCTCTTTATCCATTTCAGGATGAGCGCTTTGGTCTGTTCGTTCAGCGGGTAGAATGCGTCAAGCCGCGTTCCGCGCAGCCTATCGACCGACTTGTGCCCATGGAGCAGTGCGAATTCATTGTTGCCGTGCACCAAACGCGCCTTCACCACCCGTTTGAAACGTTCGGTTAAGGGTAGATTGGGCGAAATCGGCTCAGAAAACGAAAACTCGGCTATACCGAGGGGAAATATGTTCACAAGTCTACGGTACTTTTCGTAAAGCAGGATCTGCTTCTTTTCAACGGTCAGATCCTCGATAAGCACTAGGATCCCGCGTTCAGTCCCCAACTTTATGGAACGCAGGTTGGTTCGTGCCCAGATTTTGTCCTCGTCTACCTGGAGAAGACCCTCCATAACCTTTGATTTTCGCACCTTGAGAACATTGTCGATCAACGCTTGGGCTTTTTCGGAATCCGATCGGTTGGGGAACAGCGAGTGGAAGTTTCGGCCGACGATATCCTGATGGTTCGGGCTGATACGCATGCAGGACTCATTGACCAGCGTCACCTTGTGATGCTTGTTGATCAGCATTGCAGGAAGAGGCAGAGCACGGAGCAACTTACCGAAAGCGGTATGCTCCACTCCTTTCAGTTCGAGAGTATCGTGAGCAGGCGGGGCATCCTGAAACAGGCCGGCAAGATCTATCGTCTCAGTGGCCGTATCGGGCAATTCAAACAGCTTGGGCCTAGGGCTCGTCTCGGGAGGCCCGTCGAAATCGGACATGAACTTATCGACCATTTAATGCTCCCGGATGGAGGGTTCGAGCGCGATGCCTTCACCGCGGGTCTCCAGGTCTGCGTATGGTTCGAAGAAAAAGCCGGCGGACGGCATGCGGATCGAATATGCAAATGACCATTCTCCGTTTGCGGCAAACCGCTTCCGCAAACTCGGCACGGAGAAAAATGGAAGGATTTCTTTGACTCGAGGTCGCCGGATCGTGGTCATCATGTTGCGCCATGCCGTTTCAGCACCTGAAGGACCTTGACGTGGCCTCTAACCGAGGCTTCCGTCAGGGCGGTGAAACCGGTTTCCTCCTTTGCGTCCACCTCCGCTCCGCGCTCCAAGAGGAGGGCCGCCACATCCGCGTGACCAGCCCGTGACGCTTCTATTAGACTGGTCGTTCCAAAAATGCTTTCTCTTGCATTAACGTCCGCGCCGTGGTCAAGGAGCATCGCCACGACTTCCAAATGGCCGTATATGGCCGCCAGCCGGAGCGCGGTGGTGCCGTCCACCGTGGTTTTGTGGATGTTCGCCCCGTTTTCCAGTAAGGTCCGCACCACATCGAGGCGGCCTCTGCCCGCTGCGTCCATGAGCGCCGTGGACCCAAACACCTCCTCCTGAGCGTCCAAGCGCGCACCCGCGTGGATGAGTATTCTGACAACGTCGAGGTGCCCCGCCTTGGCGGCCTCCATGAGGGCCGAAATACCCTTCGGAAGACTGGCATTGGGATCAACGCCCAATCGGAGCAATAGCCTGATACCGTTTGGGTTGCCCGAACGCGCCATCTTGACCATGGCTCGATGTGCCGCAGTGGCGCCGTCGAACGACACGTCACCGATGCGCTTGAGGATCCCCTCCGCCTCCTCCCTTTCGGAGCGGCTCACGGCCTTCATTAGGCCTGCAAGGGGGTCTTTTTCTTGGTGCGGCAAGTACGGTGCGTGTGCCAAAAGGAGGTCCACCAGGACCTGATGGCCCCGACTGACGGCTGCGGACAAAGCGGTATTGCCCAGGTCGTCTTCCACGTCATGAGCCCCTGCGGAAAGCAGTACCCGAACCACCTCCAACTTTCCCTGATGACTCGCGAAAGACAGAGCGGAATTGCCGAGAGCATTCTTCTTGTTCACTTCCGCTCCGGCGGAAATAAGAAATACGACGGCATGCACATGGCCGCGAAACGAAGCTCGCATCAGCGGGGTGTGACCAAACTTGTTGGCCGAGTTGGGGTCCGCACCCCGATCCGTAAGCAAGCGCATCACCTTGATTCTTGACGCGGCCGCGGCCGCGGCCAAGGCGGTGTTTCCTTCGGCATCGGCTTTGTTAACGTCGGCGCCTTTGTCCAACAACAGCTCCACCACAGCCGCGTGGCCTCCGCCGGAAGCTTCGATCAACGCGGTGATGCCCTTCCCGCAGGAGGCATCGACATCAAAGCCGGCCCCGAGGAGTGCCGCAACCGCCAGAGCATTTCCATCCCTGGCCGCCTTTATGAGACGCTGCCCCCCTTTTTCCTGAACCGACTTTGAGTATACCGCCTCAACGAATAGATGCTCTTCCATCAATTTGACCACGTCCGTGTAACCATGCATCGAGGCTTCCATCATGGCGGTGTAATATCCCAAAGTGTCGTGCCGAGGGTCTATTCTTGCTTCAGCGGCAAACAGTCGCTTGACGATTTCCAGATTCCCCGCCCGGCAGGCCTCCATCAGCGCGTTCTCTCCACTGCGCTTTGTAAGACCCAGCTTGGCCCCTTTTTCCAACAGCAGCTCCACCACATTCAGGTGGCCCCAAAAAGATGCTTCTATAAGGGGAGTGGAACCTTGGTGGTCCCGAGCGTTTATGTTTGCGCCGGCGCGGAGTAAGTCCGCGGTCACGTCGAACTCCCCCAGGGAGCCGGCATGAATAAGGGCCCTATCAAGAGCGATTTGCTCAGATCTATCGACCGGCTTCTTCCTATCCCTCATGGCTTGCATCACGGAGCTCAAGCGCCATTGGTTCAGGCGGCACGCGAAGGAGCAAATTGCGAGTCCACCTCGGTTGAAGACACCGTCTAGGTTATTTTAGCTACGGTACCCGAACTTTCAAAGACCTGAATCAAGCGATTCGGACCGCCTATTCGATGTGAGTCTTGGAAAAAAAATCGTGGCCGTTCACCGCAACCTAATCGTTACACCCGGAAAATCAAACCACAAAGCCGGCCCGGCGGAACCAAGGTAACGTAGGGGCGGGGATAAACCCCGCTACAGATGTTTGTTTCGATTCACTCAACCGTTCAGGGTTCCGGCAATTCTCAACGCGTGACACCATAATAGTCCTTAATTGCCTCGTGCCTTTGTTTCTTCGCGGTTCATTCTTTGCCCACCCTGTGAACGATTGCCGGAAATCGGAGATCATGGCATGCGACCGATAGCGCTCGACCCGGCCGAACGCCGCGGCCCTTTTCCCGTCTGCTTTTATCCGAATTTGTACACCTTCCGGATGGTTTCATGCACGGTCCAAGTGCATTTCATGCCTTTGGGAAAGGTAAC
>JAZDOF010000520.1:0-2905 GCA_043799015.1 Pseudomonadota bacterium
AGGCCGGCTTTTTCGTTTATTCTGTGCAAAATATGTGTAACCCCCGGTGTTGGCGCTTTACGGGGAAAATAAGCTTACGGTTCGCTATAGTGTTACGCGTTGAGAATTGCGGGAACCCTGAACGGTTGAGTGAATCGAAACAAACCCCGCCCCTACGTTACCTTGGTTCCGCCGGGCCGGCTTTACCGCAAATTTCAAGGAGCGTCACTATAACACGACAGCTACGCATGAGTAGGAAATGAGGAAAGCCATGTCCGTCATCGCTCGAACGGCCGAGAGACTTGGTTTTGAAGCTGAAGAAGTGCTGGAGCTCATCCTGGATTTCATAGACTACTCCCGCGGCGATATTAGAGGTCTGCGGGAAGGCCTGTCCTCCGGTAACCCGAGTGTTGTAGCCGACCATGCCCATTCCATCAAGGGAGCGGCTCTCAACCTTGCCCTGGACGAAATAGGTACCCTGGCGTCCGAGATCGAGAAAAAAGGCAAAGCCAAGGCCTTAGAAGGCGTCAATGAACTCATTGATGCGGTTGACAAGCTGGTGGAGGACCTTGCCCGTTCAATTGAAACGCCTTCCGAGTCTTAACCATGCCTGAATCGCGAATCCTGCTCGTCGAAGATCATCCGACCAGCCGAAAACTCCTCGCGGCCATGCTGAAAAGGACCTACGAAGTAATACCCGCGTCCGACGGTATTCAGGCAATCCAGCTTGCCGCAACGCACAAACCGGACTTGGTGTTGCTCGATATCGAAATGCCCGGAATGGATGGTTTCGAGACTCTGGAGAAGTTGCGAGGAGGCGTCATAGACCTGAGCGTGCCCGTCATTTTCATCACTGCAAGGGAAGATTCGGAAAGTCGTGAGAAAGGCTTGGAAGCCGGCGCCGTGGATTACCTTACCAAGCCTTACGACAAGCAAGAGCTGGCCATAAAGGTAAAGAACCATCTCGCTCTGTATCAAGCGAAGAAAGAAATCGACAGAACCAACCGTATAATGGCCCAGGAAATGGAGATGGCCTCGCAGCTCCAACGATCGCTTCTTCCTCAGAGTTTCCCGCCCTATGAGCGAGTGGAGTTTGCCGTGGCGTACAGACCCACATCAAAGGCAGGGGGTGATTTCTACGATGTGATCGAGGTGTCGTCCGGCCTCATCGGCTTTGCCCAGGTGGATGTGGCAGGTCACGGCGTCCGTTCGGCCATGATCGGCGCGATGTTCAAGATGGCCTTTCAGACGTTTGCGAAGGCGCAGCCCTCCCCTGCCGCACTGCTGGCTAAGATCAACGATGAGATGTACCGGATTATTCCGGCCGGCGACTTTCTCACGGCCTTCTACGGCGCGATCGACACACGGACCATGCAATTGATTTTCAGCAATGCCGCTCATCCCAAACCTTTTCTGTATCGCAAACGCAACCGTGAGATTGTGGAACTTTACGACGGAGGGACGATCCTCGGGGCATTCCCGGATATGGAGTACGACGAAGGCACGGAGAGCCTCGAAAGCGGCGACCGTATTCTGCTGTACACTGATGGGGTCACGGAGGCGGGCAATAATTCCGAGTCCGGTGAAGTGTACGGAGAGGAGCGACTCAAAGAAACCTTTCTACATCACATGGACCAAGCACCGGATCGACTTCTTCAAACCATACTCGGCGAAATCGAGGAATTCCAAGGTTCGACTTCCTTTGACGATGACGTGAGTTTGCTTATGGTTTCGGTCATGTAATCCCCTGCTTACCCAAAGCGGGGCCGTTTCGTGGGCCGTCCCCGAGACCTCTACGGTTTGCCTCCCGCGGGCCCTTGTCTGATTCTGATCAGCGTTTCGCCCGCGCATCCCCCGCCGTCTTCCGCCGCTTGTCGACAAAAGGCCTCGGCCGCGGCCCTGTTGTTCATATCCAGATATGCGTTTGCAGTATTATCGGCGAGTCCGGGCATGCCTGGATTAGCCTCGTAGGCCCTTAGGAACTGCTTGAGAGCCTCGGGGAGCAACCCTTTTTCGGCCAAAGCCGCGCCGAGCACGTTCCTTGCCCTGGGGTCTTCGAAAAGGCTGAGGGCCTTTCTAAGAAGTGCGATTGCGGCATCGACATCGTTGCGTGACATTAGAATTTCGGACTCGTACAAATAAGGTTCGGGATAGGTGGGGTCATGACTCCGTGCAACGCGTAACTCCTGCAATGCAGTGTCGATGGAACCCTCATCGTACAGGACCAGTGCGAATTCAGTCCGTAAGGGGGCGGAACCGGGTAATTCCTTAACGCTTGTTTCCAGGTAACTGCGAGCCTCGACACCGCGACCCTGTTTCCTCAAAAGCCGAATTAAGCTCAAACGGGCGTGCTCATGCCCCGGATTCAGATCGAGGGCCCTGACGTAAGACTTCCGTGCAGCCTCGTCGTCGCCTTTCAGGCGATATGCCTCACCCATATTGAAGTAAGGCTTGTCAAGTTTGGGAGCCAATTTAGAACACTCTTGGAACATGGCCACGGCCTTATCGAAATCACCGGCCTTCGTAGCCGTCATGCCGTAGTTGTTGTACGCTGCGAAGGATGTCTTGTTGACCGCAAGGACAGCCTCCCACATGGTGGAGGGGTCCTTCCACACGGCGGTTTGTCGGATCGAGGCCAAACCGAGCGCGCCTATCCACAAGTAAAGACCCACAATGACCACTCGGCCCAAGACGGACCGTTCGTCCACACGACGAAAAACGGCTTCCACGACGTAGGCGATGAGTACTGCCGCCCCCAACATAGGTAAATAGACGAAATGGTCCGCCACGTACGAGTGACTCATGTACCCGAAGGGGACAAGCCCCGACACCGGCAACAGATTCATGAAGGAGAAAAGAATCCCCCATTTCACCCACGGATCCAAACGGCGACGCAACAAGACAGAAATTGCCATGGCCGCAACAA
>JAZDOF010000522.1:0-2316 GCA_043799015.1 Pseudomonadota bacterium
TTGCACCATCAGCGAGGAAATGGTAATGGGATTAAGGACCGCCACGTCGTTGAGGGCCGCGGGGCTGGAATCCTGAAAGCCCCCCCGCCCTTCCCAATCGGTGGGGACCTGGCCCGAAATGACGATGACCGGCGAAAAGTCGGTCCGGGCGGCGGCCACCGCAGTGACCATATTGGTGACGCCGGGGCCGCCGATGGCGAAACAGACCCCGAAACGCCCGCCGGCCCGGGCGTAGCCGTCCGCCATGGACGCGGCCCCGCCCTCATGGCCGGCCACCACGGGGGTTATTCCCGGGGTGGAGGCCAGGGCCGGCAAAAAGGGATCAATCAAGCCCCCGGGGACCAGAAACACATGGGTGATCCCTTCTCCCCGAAAGGCTTCCAGCAGGTATTGGGTCGTTAACATGGGGGCGCTTGGTCCGAATCCGGTCTATTTGCGACTAAAGAATGAATCGCACAATATGAGAAAATTGATTCCAACTTGAATAGAGGCCTTTTAAGCCCCTATTTTAAAAGGGAATTATCTTCTTTACTACCATATGGGGCAGGCTCAAGTCCGATCAGTGACGGGAAGGGCGCTACTTCGAGCATTGCCGCAAGGGTCGATAGAGTGAAAACGCGACCATCCGTGTCTCGAACCACTGGCCCCAATGCATCATTGACTCGCGCCCAACCGATGCCACCTAAAACCGCGATCAGTGGGATACCACCCAGTCGATTCGACTCTCCCTGAAGTTTCGCGAAGCGAAGCGCCTTGTCACGAGCCGTGCCCCCGTCATTTGTTCCTTTGCATTCCAGGATCGCTCTGAGTGTTCCTGACGTATCGAACACCACAAAGTCCGGGGCCGGTGCAACTCGGACCTCAAACCGAGCGGCGATTTCACCCTGATTGTGACTGCCCGTGCGAATGTAAGGAACACCATTTTCCCTGAATAGCGCCTCTACTGCGTCCTCGATCAAATCACCCCGCTTGGTGGATGTGGCGTCCAATACCTGCCGGAACGCCCCGCCGTAGTGACGTTGATGCAGGAACAGGGAGAATGGCACTCCACCGGAAGCGAAGAGGCGTACACTTGGCCAACCATTTTCGGTGTCCGGTTTGGCTTGCTTACTGACGAGGCCGCCCGGTGGAACACCGAACAAAGAGCCATCAATGATCTGAGAAAGAGTCTTGGCCGCGACCTTGGCTTGCTCATCGGTGGTTGCCGTCCCGTTGCGCTCCATTGCGTCCACCTAGTTCGGTGTCAATGGACTCAGGCCAACCGGCTCCCCCGCCACGATCGTTGCGTGAGCAAACTCCCCCTTCGTGAGACCCATGATTGTACGGAACACCAGCAGCGTTCTAGGATTGCTCACTAAAACCGATGTCAACTCGGCTTCCATCACCTTGGTGAATCCCGCCGTTGCCTCGTCAGCAGCGGCGTAGACCTGCTCGAAATACTCTCGCCCGTAAAAATTGTCCTCATGTATGTACGCGAAATCAGCGGCAAGGTGCGGCACATAAAGCAATCGTGCAATTTCAGCGTAAATGCTTGGATGCTCGTTAGTCCCATGGTTCTGAGGAATCAAACGAATCTGCGCGATTCGCTGATCCCAACTGTTCGCTTCGGCAATCTTGGTGATTGTGTCCTGAATCTTTGACACTGAGTTACCCGATCTTGAATAGATATCCGGGAATATCAAAGGCAGAATTTTCGGCGATGCGGCGACGGGATTCATCGACGAAGGGTTCGTGAATTTCAAATCCCGCTGCCTTGCGTCCAAGGCGACGAGCCACAACCACTGTAGTCCCCCCCCCAGCGAATGGGTCTACCACGATCCCACCCTCGGGGCTGGCGATCTTAATGAAGAACTCGGATAGTCCCTCCGGCATTGCTGCCGTATGGGCAACGCCTCGATGTTGGTTGTACGTCTGTGCAACAGTCACCACGTTCCCTGGGTCCGCCCCGCCCAAAAGATACGTCTTCGTTCGGTCACGGCCGAAACCGGCCTCGGTGTTGCGCCTGCCAAGGGTGTCCAATTTGCGCCTAGCGATCTCTGTGGAGTCTGCTTTATATGGGATTCTCACTGCATTCAAGTCAAAGTATGGCCTGACGCCCCGTGCCAAGTGGTAAACGTACTCAAAACTATCTTTGGTCCGTGGGCCAAACTTACCCGGAACTGCATTTGGTTTGGCCCAGATGTAGGTCTCGATCCAACGCCAACCCATCCGTTGAAGGGCAATAACCAACTCGTAAACGTATGTGTGCCTTTGACCCTTTAACGGGCCCTGCTTGGCTACGCGATTCTTGATATTAAGGATGAGGCTGCCACTTGC
>JAZDOF010000578.1:0-2070 GCA_043799015.1 Pseudomonadota bacterium
CCGGTAATTCGTGATAGGCCCGACGTTCCGGGCTCGGACGTTGTTGGCCGCGGCACGATTGGGGTTGACCACCGCTCGGTTGGGAATAAAGGCCCTACGATTCACCCCCGCACTTGATCTGTTGGGGTTCATGTGAGGGCGATAGTGAGCATAGGGCCGGCGATAATGGGGACCCCGCCAATGACGCCATGGATAGGCGTTCCGTATGGCCGTTGATACGGCACCCGACCACCTACCGGGATAGAAGCCGAACCCGCAGTAGGGCCCAAATAGACACGGCACGCCGAATGTTCCGAACCGGAGCGATGGCGCATAGGCATACGAATCGCCGTAGGACGGGACGTAAATGGAAGAGGGCTCCTGGTAATAGAACACTTGAGGGGCCGGTGCCGAACGAGACTGATAGGGCTCAGGCGCTTCGGCCGCTTGAGGCGGTAACGAGATGTCGCAGGTCATCAAGTCCGTAGAAATCTTCGATGCGTCCACCCATTCATCGCCGTCCAGTCCGGCAAAATTGTTCTCGCTCCATAAACCGGAGAGCTTCAGTTTTTGACCGAGCCGGGCACATGCGACTTTCTCGTAAGAGTCGCTCGGGCCTTTTCGGATCGGCAGGCACTGGTCCGAACCCTCCACGGCCACGACCACGGCTTCACCTCCCCTGGGTTTGAGGTTCATCATATCGACCCATCCACCCGGCATAGGGCTCTGTAACCTAGCCCAGATCCCTTTGAAATCATTGCAAGCCCTGATTTCCGTGCCCACCGGGAGGTAGCTGATGACACCGGCTGAATCAGACGGTTTAGAGCGAACAGTAAGGCCTCGTGAATCATCGGCTTTCTCGACCGTGGCGGCAATCATCCCGAATGCCTGCGACCAGGCATTGCCTACCAGGCCGGGGGCGGCCATCATCGCGATAAGGGCTACCACCGGTAGCCATCCAGCCGTTACATGTCTTAGGTTTCTCATGGTCTTCAACTCCTGGTGCGTCTCCGCCCCGTGGTAATTTTCCCGCACATTTCTCATGTTGATCGTCATGGGCGCCGGAAAACCGTTCCGCCACAGTCGGGGGCCTGTACATATCAATTACCGTGGAATATGCCTTTTCTCGCGCCGGGAATGTGATCTTCAGTAATCGTTCCGCCGGAGCGGGCTTTGCCGCAAAATTCAAGGAGCGTCACTATAAAGGCAATCTGAAACGATGGAATCCTTTTGGAGCCCACGTCCTTGAAGTCTTCTCCGTGTCCACACGTCTTCGTGATAGGTCTTTCGCTCCAGCTACCGGTCTCCGACCCGCCTCACGGCACTTCCACCACATCGGCCTTCACGCTGTCGGCGGCGGGATGGTCCAGGACCACTCCAGATCCGTTCCCGCGGATGATGTTCCATGTTTCGCCGTCTTCTCCCCGTGGACCTATGGTGATTTCTTCGCCGTGGTTCAGCTCGGCGCATCGTCCTCCGGTCCCCAAAGTCCGGACCACGGCTTTCATGCCCTCTCGCATGGAGCTGATGCTACAGGTCGCACCGGGCCGGCATGCTTCCCGGTCCAGCGGTATTTCCGCCCCGTGGGGGTCTTTTTCCGGGTGGCCCAAAAGGTCGTCCAGATAATCCACAGCGTCCCGGTCGTGAACATGCTCCAAGCGATGAGCGGTGGAGTGAATCTGATCTTCGGGAGTACCGACGTGCTGAAGGTAAGTCTCCCATAAGCGGTGCGCTCGAAGGATGCGGGTCGCCTCGTTCCGGCCTTCATCGGTCAGGCTCACGGAGCCGCGTTCCATCTTTAGGAGCCCGTCACGGGCCATGGATTTCACGGCCTTTTCCACACGCACGTCGTAATGGTTTTTCAATGATTCGGCCATCTCGCTCATGCTCAGCGCACGCCCCCGGGCCCTTACCGCCGAAGCGAGGATGTCCTCCACGAGCTGCTGGGGGACCATTCGTCTCAATCGCATCCACCTTGCCGACAAACCGTATCGAGGAGCGATCAGCAATACGACCAGGAACTGGAACGTGCAGAACAACATTACAGCGCCGCCGCCGGAGGAATCCAGCCATACGCACAGGTACAGCCCG
>JAZDOF010000467.1:0-3647 GCA_043799015.1 Pseudomonadota bacterium
CAGCCACGCCATTTGCCCGGAATGCGCCAGGCGGTTATATCCGGACATTTTTAGAGGATGATCCGATGGCGGCACGCCATTAGCCGACACAAAGTCGCTTGGTAACCTTGTGCCGTGGTCTTCCCGGTTCAACGCTCGGCCGCCCGCTCCAAAAAAGGGCCTTCACCATGGCCGTAGTCACCGCATCCGTGCCTACAGGGGATTCTCCACCATTCCTCTCGCCATCTTCGTGAGGATGCGTCCCGTGGTGAATACCAAGGGAACAAGCTTCTTGTAGTTCATCCGCTTGGGTCCGATGACGCTTATGCTTGCCAAGACGATGTCTCCGGCACGGATGGGGTATGCGATTATGGAGCAGGTTTCCAGTTCTCCCAGGCCGTGCTCGGAGCCGATGAGGATTTGGAGACCTGTGGCTTGAAGGGTTTTATCCAATATCTTCAGAAGCTTGCTCTTGTCTTCAAAAGCGTGGAGTATTGCCTTTAGGCTATCTATGTTGGCAAATTCGGGCTCGTCCAGGATATTCGTGCTGCCCTCTATAAATACCTCCCGAAAAGCGTCCCGAGACAGGATCATGTGACCCAGGCGCAGCGCCTTCGCCATCATGGCATCCACCAAAATCCCATCGCTTCTCAGTTCCTGCTCGATGCGCTCACGTGCCTGGCGAAGATCCAGGTCCCGCAACATGTCATTCATGATGCGGCCGTATCGCTCGAGGGTCTCCTGGCTGGTGCCGTCTTCGTCGTAGATGATCCAGTTTTGTATGAAACCGGTGGAAGACATAAGCACCACGAGTACTTTGTCTTCCGCCACCTTGATGAAATCGATGGTCTTGAAACGCTGTTCCTCCGGGGCGATTGCGGTAACTACGCCGGCCTTCTTGGAAAGGACCGCAAGCACGCAGGAAGATTGTCGCAGGACATCTCTTACGTCCATCCCGGCTTCCTTCAGCAGTCCTTCAATCGTCCGTACGTCGGCCTCCTCGGTGCCCGTCGCACTCCCACCGCCCAAGACGGCGTTGACATAAAAACGATAACCGATGTCCGTCGGAACTCTACCTGCGCTTACGTGGGGCTGCATTATGTATCCCCACTCGGTCAGGTCACTCATGATGTTTCTAATTGTCGCAGCGGATAAACCCAGGTCGCTCTTCTTGGACAAGGTGCGTGAACCGACCGGTTCCCCTGTATGAATATATTCCGCGACTATGTTGAAAAGTACCGTTTTCGGTCGACCATCGAGTTGTTGCATGCGGGGTTTCCTTAACCATAGGGCTTGGTACTCAATTCCTGCCCAAGCCCCCCTTTAACGCACCTTATCTTCAGCCGTCATGCGCGTCAAGAGAACCCGTCGTCGGAAAACAGGCCGCCGTCGGCGGTGAGCACCATCATGGCGGCAAACGGCTCTTTGCTCCGCACATAGTTCTTTGGGCGCCGGCCCAGGAGAAGCTCGGCGAGTTCTTCGGAGCGCAAATGACGCCTGCGGCCGTCCGTAGGCTCCGGGGAATCACAATGGTCTGAAATACTTAACTATATGCTCGTGAAGCCCCTGCGCGGATGCGATCAGCGGGACGTCAACCCTTCGTCGGTCCAGATAGTCACCGACGTGAAACGGTTTTCCATCAAGGAAGCGGATCTCTCCTCCTGCGGCCTCGAGGATGATACTGCCGGCGGCAAGGTCTTCCACATTGACGTTCTTAAGGAGACAAGCATCCGCGGCCCCGCGGGCGACGTATGCCAAATGCCCCGCGGCCGATCCCAAGTTACGTATTTTGCCGGGGAAATCGCTGGAAAAATCCCGATGGAACCGGGAGTACACGAGAATCAAGCTTTCGTTGTCGATGTCCGCTCCCTGTCGCACACGAATGGGTTTGTCGTTGAGAAGCGCTTGACGCGTGGCGTATGCTGAATAGAGTTCACCTGTCACGGGTAGGTAAAGGAACCCGAGAACGGGCCAGAATTTTTCGAATAGGGCGGCACTTATGCCCCAAACCGGCATTCCCGCCTGAAACGATGCGGCACCGTCCAGGGTGTCGATGATCCAGAGAAAGCGCGGGCAGTCTTCACTGTCAAGGTCGGCATACGGAAGTTCGCGCAGAAAGCCGTGGCCTTCGAAACTGCCGGTGATCTTGGATGTGATAAGCTCCCATGCCGAGTTGTCGGCCTGAGTGACGAGTTCGTCGTCGAATTTCACGGACCGGTCTCCCCGACCGTATATATTCAGGAGTATATCGCCGCTCTTTCGCAGGGTATTTTCCACAAACTCCTTAAGCGTGGCCAATTCTCTTTCGGTTAGCGATTTTTCATCATCCTTCGGCATGACCATCTCCATCTTTGTTTCGTTTGGAGCCCGGGGCCCGTAGAGGCCCGGACGTCGGAATCCCTTCGCGTCTGCGCGCGGCTTTTCAGCAAGTCACCGAACGACCCGGCGCACGGTTGTTCATTCGTACAAGGTCTAGGCATCCGGTACGGCGGCATCGCCGGCGCCGGATAACTTTGGCCGGCCGAGCTCGCGTGGTGCCGGCAGGTTAGAATTAAGGGGGTGGCGTGTCAAGGCGTATGCTTCGGGATTAGGCCCCAAAGCATGCCGGACTTGCCCGTGGGGACGGTAAAGGCCCGCAACCTCGATTTTTTATCCTTGACACGAAACAGGAGCGTAGATAACATAACTCTTTTTTCAGTCTGAGATTAGAGCCCACGCGGAGGATCCAGCATACATGGCCGTAAAAATTCGTCTGGCACGTTATGGAGCCAAGAAAAAGCCGTTCTACAGGGTTGTGGCGGCAGATGCCAAGGCACCCAGAGACGGGGGATTCATCGAGATCCTTGGGACATACGACCCTCGGAATAAAACCAACGGACTTAAACTCGACGTTCAATCCGTACGGGGCTGGGTGGAGCAGGGGGCGGAAATGACCAATACCGTCAAGAAGCTCTTCAAGCAGTCCGCCGAGGCAGTCGCGAAGCAGGAATAGTCGGCCTGCCGGGGGCAATAGTTCCCAAAACCGTGGACCTGCCTTCGGGAAAGAGAGGCGAGGCATGAAAGATCTTATCGAGTACATCGCCAAAGCGCTTGTGGACAATCCCGACGAGGTAGCCGTGGCCGAGGTGGAAGGCGAGGCCACGTCGGTGATAGAGCTGAAGGTGGCCAAGAGCGATCTGGGCAAGGTGATCGGTAAGCAGGGACGCACGGCGAGGGCGATGCGAACCATACTCAGCGCGGCGTCCACCAAGGTGCGCAAGAGGGCGGTTCTGGAAATCCTTGAGTAACGGGCGACGCCCTGCAGATGCCGACGCGATAGCCGGGCCTGCGCCGTCGTAGGCCGCTACGGCGATTCTATGCGCGCTGTTTGCGAAACGGCCCCCGTGCCGTTTGCGGACATGGGCGGCAGGCCTCAAGGTCGGGGAGCGGCCGGGCCAAGGGACCTGTCGGCGATGCCGGCCAATGATTTATGGAACCGGGAAGAACGGTGTTATGACCTCCCACAAGCGCATAGTCATCGGGGCCGCCGTGAAGCCGTTCGGTATCAAAGGAGAGCTCCGGATTAAGGTGTTTACCGAGACCGACGAGCCCTTCCTGAGATCCAAAGTGCTTTTCATGGGAGAAGAAGGGCTCAAGGTGGACGGGGTCCGCGTTCACAAAGGTGCGGC
>JAZDOF010000614.1:0-3091 GCA_043799015.1 Pseudomonadota bacterium
GCCATGGGCAACTGAGTCGCCAATCCCTTGGCCTTCATGGCCGCATCAAAGGCAAGGTCTTCCAGCCCTCGCTCCCCTTCAGGGGGCATCATCGGTTCCATTGATGCTATGTTTGTCATGGTCTTCCTGGGACGCGTTAGATTTATTGCCGGTATCATCTGACGGTTTATATATGTTAAATCAGTAAGGTGGAAATGCAAACAGCACAAGTTCCGCCGGTTGAATTGCCGGTTGAAGGGTCTCACATCAGATGGTCGGAAAAGGGGTGGATTTCTCGGATCAAGTGAGACGGCGCCGGCGCGTTTTCGGAATGAATGGACCGGCGAACTCCGAGCGACACCATGTACCGGTGGACCGGATGATTCTTCCGTGCGTCGGCGACGCCCGGCCCACGGTCGAGATCTCACGAAAGGTTTGAAAAGATGGTATCGAAATCCTCCGCGGTGACGTCCCAGGTTAACGCTGATCCGGCCATCCGTCGATAACCCGCCGTTCCAATCTTCCTTCTCAGGTCCGGATCCGAAACGAGCCTTACCAGAGCGTTCCGCAGAGCTTCCACGTCACCGGCATCAAAGATTATCGCCGTCTCTCCTTCCGACGTCATCTCCGGAACTCCGCCCACTCTTGACGCGACCACGGGAAGGCCTGAAGCCATAGCCTCCCTTACTACATTGGGTTTTCCTTCCATGTAACTCGGCAGACAAAAGATGTCGGCTTCCCGCATCAGACGCGCGACATCCCTAGGGGGAAGGGTCCCGTGCCATACGGTGCCGCCCTCCAAGCCAAGGTCTCGGCAGAGCGCCATCAGTTCCCGGCGATCCATTCCGTCACCAACCACGTCAAGCCGCGTTGAGGCCAAGGACGGATGTGCGAGGGCCGAAAGAAGGTCTCGAAGTCCTTTCCTGGGGATTAGACTTCCGACGAAAAGGATCGTTACCGGGCTGTCATTCGGCTTCGCGGCAGTTGCCGCGGGGGGGTGGAACATATCCAAGTCGACTCCGAAACGAGGCAGCGAGAATTTCGATTCCGGCACCCCCAGGCCTACCAGTATTCGCTTGATTTCTTCGCTCACCGGAGCGATCACAGCGGAGCGAGACGATACCCATCGAGTGAGAGTGCGCCACAGTGGTCGGTCTCGGGCCAGGTATCCGTCGTCGCCCCGAAAAGACACTACCAGGGGCGTGCCGCCGGCCACGTTGAGCAGAGCACCCACAATACCGGCTCCCAACCAGTTCGCGTAGATAACGCCCGCACTGCGTCCGGCCAGCCAAGCCGTAACCGTGAAAACAACCATCATCGGCACAAGCTGCAGCCTGGCCAAAGTGCTTGTGCGAAGGTTTTCAGGCACGCCTCCACCGCTCTTGGTCAGCATCGTCATGGATTTAGGCCAAAAGTAGGCAAATCGAACCGTATCCACGCCGCCAACAACGCGTCTTCCGAAAAACGACCCGTCGGAGGGAGCAACCAGGGTGATCCGGTAACCCCGCCGCTTTATAGCGGATAGCAGTCGGGCAAGAAACACGGATGACGGGTCGGATTCATCCGAAGGATATGAAGTGCTCAGGACGAGTATTTCCGGCTTCATTAATCGGGGGTCTCCTTTTGACAGCGAAGGGCCGGGACGTATTGGTCCATCCTATTCGCGGTCCCAGCGTACCAAGATTTCGTCGCCTTTTGCCAGTCCCAGCACTTCGGCCGCGTTCCCGCGGTTCACGGCGATTTCCAAGTATCCAAAACTGTTCACAAGAGCTACGGGCTTCCCCTCAGCGACTTCGGCAAAGAAGCGGCTCATCCCGCGTATGACGGTTTGTGCTGCGATAACCCGCAAATCATCTTGATCCATCATTGTTCCTTGGATGTTGGACGTGACGTTTCCGAATCGATCTACGTGGATTACCGTCCCTTTTATCCCGTCGGCGATGGCGGTCGGGGTAGGAAGGTGCAGAACCACGGGGTTCACGACCAAAGGACCCAGTTCGTCAAAGGGCTTTCCTCCGGCCAACGCGGCTGCGGCCGGTGCGAACACGTCTCGGCCGTGAAACGTGGGGTGAGGGCAGGGGAGCATAAAGTCGGGGTTGGCGATTTCCCGCATGACACAAGGGGCTTTCCTTATGACCAACGAGAATACCCCATTGTCCGGACCGACGAAGATCTGGTCCCCGGAGTTGACGGCCACTCCCCGACGACCGCTCCCAACGTCCGGATCAACAACCACCACATGAACGGTTCCCGGAGGATAGTAATGTGATGCTCCATTGATCACCAGAGCGGCTTCCAGTATTGAAAACGGCTCGATATCATGAGTGCAGTCGATGATGGTGGCGTTCGATCGGATGCCGAGCATCACCCCCTTCATCTGGGCCACATAGCCGTCGCGCGTGCCGAAATCCGTGGTAATGGTGATAATAGGGGCCATGTCGGGTTGATTCCTCCATCCCGGATGTGTAGTATACGAGCACGGCCGTGTTGCACCCTAATCCTACCCACGAGGCGCCCCTTTGACAACCGGCTTGACGTTACCGCAAATCATCGACTCCATAGCGGACCTGTTTTTCCCCCTGTCTTGCGTTTTTTGTTCGTCGAATACCCTTGTGAGTAGAGACTTGCGGCTTTGCCGGGAATGCGCCGAATTGTTGCCGCTGATAAGACCTCCAATCTGTTCCCGATGCGGAGTGCCGCTCCATGGAGTGCCGGAGGAGTCCGAAATCGAATGCGGACTTTGCCAAATTGACCCGCCCGCATATCGACGCGCTCGTTACGCCCTGAAGTACAAGGCCGAGGTACGGCGTGCCCTGGTTGGGTTCAAGTACGCGTCCGCGCTCCACATCGGTCCCACTCTCGGTTATCTACTTATGGAGACCTTTCGACGGCACTTTCTGCCGGAGGAATTCGATGTCGTCATTCCGGTTCCCATGAGCAAAGGACGATTGATTCTCCGCGGCTTCAACCAGGCGGCAATTCTAAGCAGAAAGGTGTCGCTGTCCACGGGCATCCCGCTTGACTTGTCCTCCTTTCGAAAGGTGCGTAACACGCCCCGACAGGTGGGGTTACCCAGAGCGAAGAGACTCACCAACCTGGCCGGGGCTTTCTC
>JAZDOF010000621.1:0-4953 GCA_043799015.1 Pseudomonadota bacterium
CGCATCGGCGAGCCTACGCTCCGTGACGTCACGAGCTATGGTCAACGCCATGGAACGCCCCCGGAGCGTGAACAACCTGGTGTGAATTTCAACCGGCACATTTCGCCCGTGCTTGGAAACAAATGTTTTCTCGGCTACGTAGCGTCCGTTATGCTGAAGAAGGTCGGCTTCCGTGGGAATGCCTTCCCGGTCGAATTCCGTAACGATGTCGTGAATACGTTGCTGCAGGGCCTCCTCTCGGGAGTATTCCAACAGATTGCAGAAGCCGTCGCTCACGTCCCGGAGTCTGTCGGGCTTTCCCTCTTGGTCGAAGTGGTGAATGAACGCGATGTCATCGGAACACCGAAAGCACGACTTGTATTCTTCCTCGCCGTCCCGGAGCGCATCTTCCGCTCGCTTGAACGCCGTGAGGTCTCGTGAGAAAACGGCAAGAAATCGGATATCGTCCCGGTCATTGAAGACGGGTTCCACCATGCAGTCGAACACCGTGCCGGCGTATTCGGCCTGGAACCGAACCCCTTTGCGTTCCTGCAACACCTTTTCGATGATGGCCTTTCGGTGCTCGGCCGCCTCGGGCGGGAGCGAATCGTATACCCGGCGGCCACGGCTCTTTTCCGAGGTTACTCCGGGGCATAGGGCCGATACCGCACTTCCCAAAACCGACTTGCCGTTGGGGGTCATAAGCAGGAAGGCGTCGGGACAAGCGTTGACGAGCGTTTCCAGCGTGTCCTTCGCCTTTCGTAAGTCCTTCTCCATACCTTCCCGGAGCTCGATGGCCCTCTGGAGATTATCAAGAGCACGCTGGAGATCATTCGAAGTGTCGTTCACATGTCCCTCATTCAAAGCTTGTCGCCTGAAGCGCCCTTTCTTAACGGTCGGATCTCGTGTGGATCAATTGAAACGACCCGTGTTCCCTCCCTGGAAACACTCGGGCTTTGGCAAAAAATCCTTTTCGATCATTGCGTAAGCGCTATGGTTGTGAATGGACTCGAAATTTTCCGCTTCGATGCGGTACCAAGGGAAGTTGTCCTTTTCGCGGAGTCGAGAGAGTGTGGCACGCACCACGTCTTCCACGAACATCGGGTTCTCGTATGCCCTTTCAGTGACGAACTTTTCGTCCGGGCGTTTTAGGAGCGAGTACACTTCCGAACTAACCGAAGACTCCACGACTTCTATAATTTCTTCAAGCCAGAAAAATTTATTGAATCGAAGCTGAACGCGCACTATTCCGCGCTGGTTGTGTGCGCCGTACTCGGAGATCTCCTTGGAACACGGGCACACCGTGGTTACGGGCACTTCCACGCCCACGATCAAGTCGAACCTCTCAGCGAGGGAGCCTCGCATGAAACACGTGTACGACATGACGCCGGGGGTGCCTGAGACCGGGGCGGTCTTTTCGATGAAATAGGGGAATTCCACGTTCATGTGTGCGCTTCTTGCGCTAAGTTTGAGCTTGATCTTTTCGAGGATCTCCTGGAACTTCTCCATGGAAATTTCCCCGCGGTACTCATTGAGCACCTCGATGAATCGGCTCATGTGAGTGCCCTTGAACTGGCGAGGGAGGTTCACGAAGAGGTCGAATACGCCGACGGTGTGCTGTAGGACTTTGGTCCGGTCTTTGACCCGTATGGGGTATCGCAGCCCTTTGACGCCCACTTTGTCTATGGGGATGTTCCGCTCATCCGGCATGCTCTGGACATCAGTTATAGTAGGGCAAGGGCCGACGCAGTTTGCCGGCTCCGGGCCTCCGTCTCTGTTCTCCATGGGTAGACTCATTTGCCGCCCCTATGATTTCATGCTTATATTCCGGCCGTATGGATTAAGGCCCTGTCTCTCCATTCACTTGGCGGGGTCACGATAGAAAGTGGCCCTTGATGTGTCGGATTCCCAGACTGAAACGCCGTGGAGCAATCGTCCGCGTTCGCCGAGTTTTCCTTCGATTTCTCCGAACAAGACTGCCGCGATATTTTCAGCAGACGGCTCTATGGTATCGAAGGGGGTTAATTCATTAAGAAAGGCGTGGTCAAGTCTTTCCAACACATCGTTGGTCACTCGCTTGAGTTCCGTGAAGTCTATGACCATGCCGCCGGCCTCAAGGCCTTGTGACCTTGCCGTAACGTGTACTCGATAGTTGTGTCCGTGCAGGTGTTCGCACTTTCCTTTGTAGTCCCTCAGCAGGTGAGCCGCAGCGAACCCGGAAACGATCTCTATTTCGAACATGGACTTCTCCAAGGATACGGGCTGACGGTTCCTAATAGAAAACATGAAAGAATACAGAAAACCTCTGGATTATGTCAAGAAAAAACCTAAATACGCATTGACATGACGAGGCTTTGAGACTATATCCGACCAATGCTCCCGGAGTTCTCCGATACGTGCCCGTTTTTTTCCGGGAACCCTCTCAAGGAGTTTGTGGATGGCCTTCTACAGTCCCCTTTCATGTTTACGGCACGGCTCGTACGGATCGCCCTTTGCCGGCGCGCCGACCGATGGATCAAACTCGGCCTTCTCCGGCTTGATTTCGAGTCTAGTACGGCTGCCGTTATGCATGGGGAGCATACCATACTTCGCGTTCACTCTTGTAATGCTTATACCCCAAGTTGTCGGCGCTGAAAACCCGCTGATTCGCGAAGCGGCCACCGGGTCCGCGTCCGGCGTTCGCCGCTTGGACAATCGTGACTTGTCAAGCACACTCCGGAAGAATCGAATCGGATTGTCGCCGATGCCCTATCGCCCGGCCGAGCAAGCGACTGAAGAAGTCACGCAATCTGCTCCACAGCGCTCTTTCGGTCATCCCGACATAAGGGCCCTTGTAAAGAAGGTCAACAAAGCGGTGGTCTCCATCCGCATACTGGATTCCAATTCATCTTGGCCCTTGGGCGGGCTTGGCCTTTCGGGCGGAGATTCGAGCGCGAAGGCGGTGGGGTACGGTTCAGGCTTCGTAGTATCGGAACAAGGGCACATCCTCACCAATGAGCACGTACTTAGAAGCGGGTCACGCATAGAGGTGGAGCTTTTGGGAGGACGGAAGTACCTTGCCAAGACGTTACACAAGGATGGCAAGAATGACTTGGCCCTCGTGAAAATAGACTGTCCGGAGACGATCGCAAGCGTTGACTTGGGTAATTCCGACGACGTGGAACTGGGGGAATGGGTTGTGGGCATAGGCAATCCCTACGGTATCGGACAATCCATAATGATCGGAATCGTGAGCGCCCAACAAAGGCTTATCCCGGGGTCGGGCTATCCTCCGCTCATTCAGGTGGACGCGGCGATGAACCTCGGGAATTCGGGCGGCCCGCTGTTCAACCTCCAGGGCGAAGTGATCGGCATAAACACTATCCTGCTCTGGAAGAGCCAGGGGATCGGTTTCGCCACCCCGATCAACGTTGCCAAGACGTTTATGGCACGAAACGGCTTTCAGGAAATAAAATCGGCCCGCTCCGACGTCCGAGATTCCGCGCCGCTCGGCCCGGTGGCCGATGCTCCTCGATCCATCAAGGACACGTTCAATCCCCTTGCTCCTCCCTGGAAATCATCTCGCTGAATCGTAGAGGGTAGGGCCGCGGGATTCACCAAAGGGCATATGGGATGGTTACCGCAATAAGGGAGGCCGTTCGCAGCAGTTGGCTCAGGAACAAGAGTTCGGAACCCAAACCCAAACTAAAGATCCCCGCGTGCGTCGGCAGTTGATGGCGTACCGCTCGAATGGGGGCTGCGGCTACCGTGCCGGCTATAAGGGCACACGCTGCCTGCTTGACGGTTAGGGTTCCCGCGTTGAGCAGAGCCCCTGCGGCAGCCATACCCGAACCGAATTCCGCAGCGACGGTAAAGACTACTATACCCGCAGCCTCGACCGGGAAGAACTCGGCGCTCAACCGACCGGTAACGGCAGTCCTCAGCAGATTGAAAAACCCAAATTCCACGCAAAGAAAAATCAACACGTAAATCGGTACCGTGTACATGACCAGCCGGGCAAAGCGATCCCAAAGCGCCGTCATCAAGGAGCGCACGAGCTTTTTGTCGTGACCGTTCGGAAGGCCGTCGGCCGAGTCGGCATCCATTGCCGTATCGGGAAGCGTTAAGCGGGCGAATACCAGGACACCGGCAGTCCGAAGACACGCGGCCGAGAAGGTAATCCCCGGGTAGATCAAGCCTGCCGGCCCGGCAAGAGAGACTACGATCATCGCGGTTGTGGGCAAGTGTACAAGGAAGATGGGGATGCCGTTGTTTACAAGGTAGCTAAGCACCAGTTCCCTGCGGGTAAGCTTCCCCGCCTGATGGAATTCCATCAGCATGGTATTGGCAAGGATCCCGGAGACAAAAGAGGCCACAAAAGCCGCCGCGCTTACCGAGGGTAAATTGCTCGGCCTGATCAACGGACTTACCCATCGTGCAAGCTTCCGAGTCCAACCCGCGTTTTCGATGAGCAGCCCCGCCATGAGCCCTGCCGCAAGATAGAAAATCAGCCGAAGAAGAGGCAGGACCATCTTGTGATAGACTTCGGCCGCAGTAAGCTCCCTACCGAGAGTGCCGGCCATTCCCAGCGCCAGCAATGCGCCGGCCGCGGTCATAAGAATCGCGGGTACCACAATCCTAAGTTTTGATGTAGGTCTTCGTGAACTCATTAATACGATTACGGCCTTCTATCCTACGGTAACCATTCACTCTTGCGGGGCAGGCTTTCCAGCCTGCCGAGATCGCACTAAGAGAATTCGCAGGCTGGAAAGCCTGCGCCACGTTGAGATTGGAATCTCCCGCCCGTAAGTGAATGGTTGCAATCCTACGCGGCTTGTCGGTACTCACAAACCGCTCTTGTCAAGCACTCTTCGAATGGCCTTGAAGATGTCCTTCGCGTCATAGGGCTTGCTGACGAATCCGCGTGCTCCCCCGCTCACGGAGTCCTGGGGAATACCGTTTGAAGAATACCCGCTTGCAACGATGACCTTGGCA
>JAZDOF010000639.1:0-2429 GCA_043799015.1 Pseudomonadota bacterium
GCATTGGAAAACGGTCCCGATGAAGATCTTGGGCGACAAGGAGGTTTCGGGAATCAGTCTCCGCAACGTCGATGATCAAAGCGTCGAAGACCTGCCTGTGGGAGGGGTCTTCTTCTATGTGGGCATGAAGCCCAACACGGAGTTCTTGGGCGGGTTGGTGGAAACCGATTCGGCCGGATTCGTCATAACCGACCAAGAAATGGCATGTTCCCGCCCAGGCGTGTTTGCGGCCGGAGACGTAAGAGTCAAGACTCTAAGACAAATCACCACGGCGGTTGGGGACGGCGCGACGGCCGCCTACTCAGCTCAGCACTATCTGGAACGATCGGCGCCTTGAGGCCCCTGCGGCTCGGCGACACGTCAAATCACCGACGGGTATCCGCCTTGTATTCTCAGAAGAAAATGCCCTCTCGGGCGGACCGCTCGATGCGTCCCGCCCGAGAGGCGGCCATAACATGGATGGCCGGAGGATATAGCGGTAGGGAACAATCCGGCGTTATCTTGCCGGACCATTGTACCAGAAGGGATCGGGATCAAAATAATCCTGATGCCCGAATGCCCGGGCTCTGGTTCCGTATTCAGGGTCCATCGTGGGGCCGTACTCGGGCTTCCAAAAGGTAAGGATCTCCAGGGCGCCCGTCGTCATCCTCTTCATGCCGTAATAAAGTCCGGACCCCATTCCTGCGATCATCCCGTTGGTGGAGCCGGCCACGTAGCCGTGGAGGCCTTCGCTGTAAGCCCCCTTATACGCCCCCTTTATGGCCTCGTTGGTCATATTGGTAAGCAGTTCGTATGGTCCGGAAAGTAGGTTTACGACACCTCGGCCGAATTTCCACCCGGGAAGACTTCTGTCGAAAGCGTAAAGGTCGTCGAAATCGGTCTCCTGGGCCGCAGACCATCCGGCAAGCCCAATCGCCATTGTCAGCGCAAGGGTTAGGGTTGCGATCTTCTTCATCGTTTCCTCCAAGGGCCGCATTCTCCCGGGACAGGGCCCGGCCGATTAAGAAGCTTAGGTTGGAAGCCCGGCCGGGAGATATCTTCAGAAGCCATGGTACCACAAGCGTCAAGAAGAGGCAACGATAAACACACTTATTCTGAGTCAATAGAGCTTTTTTTTAATGTTGTTATTGAAGTGTATATTTGACTTGTCTACTGACTGAGGATAACTTATTATTCTGTTGTTTCTTTTCTTGAAACCGACTGCTTATTCCATGTCACCCCCACGGAGGAGCGAAATGAAAAAATGGATCGTGATGGGACTCCTTCTCCTGATGATCTCCGGGTGTTCTTGGCAGAAGGTTTACAAATGGATTAATGAGATGGAATTTGAACGTGAAGACGAAACCATCCGATCTTTTATACCTTTTATTCGCTGATAACGGGCCTACGGGCCGGACGGAGCGGAATGCATGAGCGATGGACACGAATCCGGCAAGCCGGACGTAGATTTTGAAAAGTCAGGTGGGCTTGTTCCCGCTGTCGCGCAGGACGTGCGGACGGGGAAGGTTCTCATGTTGGCATACATGAACCGCGAAGCCCTCGATGCCACACTACGAGAAAAGCGGGCCGTGTATTGGAGCCGTTCCCGAAAGGAGCTTTGGCGTAAGGGCGACACATCGGGGGACATCCAGGTGCTCAAGGAGGTGCGCGTTGACTGCGACCTGGACACTATTCTTCTCCTTGTGGAACAGCAAGGGCGTGGGGCCTGTCACACCGGGAAATGGACATGTTTTTTTCGTCGTATAACATCTGAAGGAGATTTGCAGGATACGGATGAATAAGGAACCTTTGCGACTACTCATTCCCAAGGGAAGTCTGGAGCAGGCTACGGTAGACCTGTTTCGCAGGGCCGGATGGACCATCACCATCAGTCCCAGGAGCTATTTCCCTTCCGTTGACGATGACGAGCTTATGTTGGCCAGGCTGCGCGCCCAGGAGATATCACGGTACGTGGAAGCGGGGCTCTTCGATGCGGGGCTTACCGGTAAAGATTGGATACTGGAGAACGAGTCCGATGTGCAGGTCATAGACGACTTGGTTTACTCCAAGGTCTCACAGAATCCCGCGCGGTGGGTGCTTGCGGTCGACGCGGATTCCGACTACCAATCGCCCGAGGACCTCGACGGCAAACGAATAGCAACTGAACTGGTTCGTTTCACGAAGAAATTCTTTGCCGAACGCAACGTCCGCGTGGATGTGGAGTTTTCCTGGGGCAGCACGGAGGCTAAGGTAAAAGAAGGCATCGTAGACGCCATAGTGGACGTCACCGAAACGGGAAGCACTTTGAAGGCCAACGGACTCCGGATAATTCATAACCTCCTGACCACGAACACGCAACTCATCGCCAATAGTGCCGCATACAAGGACCCCTGGAAACGAGAGAAGATAGGCCGCATACTTTTGATGCTTCAGGCCGCGCTGGAAGCCCG
>JAZDOF010000479.1:0-2057 GCA_043799015.1 Pseudomonadota bacterium
TTTGAAGGAACCGGAAAGCCTGAACCGTTGAAGCATGGTCTCTCGGGCTACTGGTCCCGACGCATTAATGACGAGCACAGGATTGTCTACAAAATTGAATCGGAATCTCTCCTGATAGCCCAACTCAGGTACCACTACCGAGTTTGATGCCGCACCTTCCGGCCGCTTCCGAGGAACCACCAATGAGCAAGGCCATGCTGAGAACGGTACAGCCCTTCGTACCTTCGTCGGCTACCGTGAAGACTCTTGACGCCATGAACGGCCGTGGGGTACCGTTGTCTTGGGGACGTATTCAGGAGGCCCAAAGAAACGGTCTTCACGAGTTGAGCTTCCGTCTGTTCGATGCAGCGCGGAAAAACCAAGAGAACCGGTGAGGATCATGAGCGGGCAAGCTTTGTCTCCAGATCGCCTTCGAGATTTATTGACGATGTTCAAGGAACGGCACGGCGCCAAGTGCAGCCTGAAGGCCCTTGGTTACTTCGGTTCCTATGCACGCAACACTGCCGGGCCCACAAGCGACGTGGACATCGTTTTCGACTCGGATGCCCCCAACTTGTTCATGACCGCCATGATGAAACAGGACCTGGAGGAATTGTTGGGATGTCCCGTGGATGTGCTGCGGTTGCGCGGACTTACCAATAGCCGGCTGAAGGTCCGCATTGAAAAGGAGGCCGTCTATGTATGACGGCGAAGTACTCCTTGAAAAGCTAAGAACCCTGCTTGAAGCTCTGGAGCGGATTCCGAGACTCTTTGCCGGCATCGCTGCTCCGGCGGACTTGTCACTATTGCCTGAAAGAAGTCGTCGGGCAGCGTGGGGGCGTACCCTTGCCAGGGAAAGCTATTTGAAGGACAGACCGGTGAATATCTCAGGGTAGTAACCGAAGACGGTTCCGGGAGGCTTACCGGTTTGGTGGTCGAGGTCGAGAGATTTCAGCAGGAACAGCACGCTATGGGTGGAAGGGGATATTGGATGAAGTCCAGACCTGGCAATGACTTGTTCAACTACATCGGAGAGGTTCCTTTCGATTATGGGCGAGATTCTGTGGTATAGCCCGACGGAGAAGCCTTGGGCAACCGACGGATAAGCTGCAAATCCACAGTGTTCGTCAGGATCGCCCATGTAGAAGTGTATGAGTTCATGTAATAGAATGGTTTCCTTGTTTTTTTTTGTCCGTGGGTCTATGAGGATTTGGGCGGTGTCTCTGTTCAGTAACGCCGCTTCCTCTTCCAAAAGAGGTTTGAATTTGACAGTCAAATCGTCTACGTCATCAAGGTGGTAAACGGGATCATTGGAAATCCTGTGCAGGTTGTTGAAGTCTTTGAAGTGGACTCGGACTAAGCCCGAAAGCCGGATCGTAAGCTCACGCTCCTCGGATGAGGCCAATTCCTCCCATTCGGCACGAGCCTGCTTACGCGTGTCGATCCGATGTTTGCGAATACGCTTCTTGACCTCATGAATGATCAACCGGAGGGGTTCTATTTCGAGTTGATCGATTTGGTCGCAAATGGATTCATAGCTCTGTCCTGGGGTCAACGTGCTCTCCTTAAAGAGTCATTGTGGTATCTCACATTAAATGGTCTTTCTTTTCTATGATTATTTGGGACCGGCTTGAGGTAGTCCCACGTGCGCGAACCAACTGCCGGTCATGGTCTGATCGCGTACTTGGCACGAGGTCTCCAATCGATCCTCGTCGGCCTTCAAGCGCTGGTGATATGATCGATCCAAAGCCCGGACGGCGAGCATGGTGGGCGACGGCAACAACGACGATTGCATTGGGTTCCTCAAGGTAATGGACCGAAAACGGGAAAGCTTTAAGAAGGACCATTCTTGTTGCCGCGGGGCCTGGAGAGCCGGAAAGCGGGAATTGGACCGCAATCGCAAGACGTGTTCGAAGGCGGGCGCCCCGAAAAGGGGACGGTCAATTGAGTTTCCGTCTAACTCGGGTAAGCCCATTGGCAGGTTCCGACCGATTAAATCCTTCGACCTTCGCCTCAAGGAAGCTCTTTCTTGCCTCCGGATTGAATCTGGAACTCATCTCCTCGGTAAGTTTCATCCC
>JAZDOF010000480.1:0-4517 GCA_043799015.1 Pseudomonadota bacterium
GGGATGAAACTTACCGAGGAGATGAGTTCCAGATTCAATCCGGAGGCAAGAAAGAGCTTCCTTGAGGCGAAGGTCGAAGGATTTAATCGGTCGGAACCTGCCAATGGGCTTACCCGAGTTAGACGGAAACTCAATTGACCGGCCCCTTCTTCTGGGCGCCGTCTATATTCAAAACTCAGGGAACGCCATACTTAATTCATAACGCGGAAGAGCGCCACAAGCGGTGTGGGGAGTGTGGGCCGAGTCGCCCGGGTGGTCGCTGCAGACCGCCCTCATCACATCAGGCAGAGAACCAATCGGCGGCAGTAGACTTTCCCCAGCTCGACATGGACGAGTCCATGACCACTGTGAGAAAGCGTTTGTCCTGTGATGAGTCGGCAAGGTGTTTCCTGGGGGAGGACGTTGACTCCCGCGACAAGCTTGGATATAATTACCATCATATATGATTTTGTGTAGGAGCTTTTATCCAAGGGGGTCGAGTGACCTCAAATCAAGACAAGTTTGAACGTTCCAAAGCCATCTTCCGACTACACGGCGGAACAATGAGAACCGCTCAAGCGATACGCCTTGGAGTTCACCCCCGGACCCTCTACGAGATGCGAGACTCCGGTATTCTGGATCAACTTGGACGAGGCGTTTACAGGCTTTCGGAGATGCCCGTGCTCGATGATCCCGATCTCGCAACGGTGGCAATCAAGATTCCTCATGGGGTCATTTGTCTGATTTCGGCTTTAGCCTTCCACGAAATAACAACCCAGATCCCTCACGAGATTTACCTGGCGCTAAGACGTGGAACTACTCGTCCCCGGCTGGACCATCCTCCTCTTCGCATATTCCGGTTCACCGGAAGAGCCTTCACCGAAGGGATTGCCACCCACATAAGGGATGGAGTCTCCGTCCAGGTATACAGCCTCGAGAAAACCCTGGCAGATTGCTTCAAATACCGCAATAAGTTGGGGATTGATACGGTCGTCGAGGCTTTGAGACTCTATCTGCAAAGGAAGCCTGTCAGGGTTGACGAGCTGCTCCGATTCGCCGGGGTGTGCCGAGTCTCGAAAGTCATGAAGCCGTATCTGGAGGCACTTCTATGACCCGGGGACGTACCAAAGATATCGCTGCGGCTATTCGACAGCGGCTATTGAATAGGGCACGAGCCTCGGGGCGTCCTTTCAACGAACTTCTCCAGTACTACGGGATGGAAAGATTCCTGTATCGGCTTTCCAAGTCCGCGTATTCAAACAATTTTGTGCTCAAAGGCGCACTGATGTTCAATGTGTGGACTGCTTTTGCGCAAGACACCGCCAAGCAGTCTCAATGGCGTGGATTTCGTCGTAGGAACCTTCCGGAAGATTCTCCGGAGAACCTCACGGACGTGGTGGCCTTCATCTCTACCTTTCTGGGTCCCGCAACCGAGGCTACAGTCCTCGGCAAGCCCTTCAATGCAATCTGGAAACATCCGGGTCCGTGGAAGGCACAGAAGAAGGGCGGGACGTAACGGGCGTTCGGATGGTGGTGTTACTGATGAGGACGAAGATGAACCCTGGCCGGCCCCGCCTTCAATGCCTCCGAGAGATTTACCCATTAACGGGCCCCTGCCGGCCGGTAGGACTTGAAATGCCGCCGCCGGCTTGTTACTTTCAGGCCATGATGGGCTTGGTACGGCTTCGCCGGCCTGGGGCCATTTATCCGGAAAAAGGGTAAAACAGAAGACCTCAACAACCTGATTCGGATCATTATCACAAAAGGAGGACAAATGTCCCCTGTATGTAACGAGATCGAGGAACAGGCAAAGAAGTTGCCCCCCGAAGAAAGGGCCCGCTTGGCCGAGTCCCTTCTCAAATCCCTTCGGCCTGAAGGACTCGCTGAGGTCGAGGCTGCCTGGGAGCACGAAATTGAAAAGCGAGTAGCAGCATTTCGTCGCGGCGAAGAAGACCTGATCGATGGTGTAGCCGTCTTAGCTGAGCTGCAACGGATCGCCCGATGAAGACCATTCGGTTCTTAGCGCCGGCTCATCATGAGTTGCTCGCTGCTGAAGGCGCACGGAAGACTTTGCCGGGAAATTTACGTGCGTTGCCTGCACCTTGATAGTATTGCCCATAAAGCCGAAATGCGTTACATTGTGACCCAAAGGATCGGCCCATGATAGTGGAAACAGAGCGGGAAGAGGGCGGGTGATAGATCGCGGAGGTACCCGAGATTCCTGGGGCTGTGGTATACGGCCGGACGAGAGAAGAGGCTATCTCGCGTGTTGAGGCATTTGCACTTAGGGTAATCGCAGACAAACTTGACCATGGAGAAACGATTCCCGAACTTGACGAACTGTTTGCCGTGTCTGCATGACTCAGTGGCCGGCTTCCAATGCTCGTCAAGTGCTTGCTGCTCTTCTGCGTATCGGCTGGTCCGTCAAACGGATGAGTCACGGATCACACCGTGTGTTGTCCCGCACGGAATGGCCCGATTACGTTTTTGCGTTTCATGATCGAGAAGAAATCGGTCCTCGAATGCTCGTCCGGATTGCCCGGCACACAGGTCTCAAGCCCCACGATCTCTGAAGATGCATCGTCCCGTCATGCCTCCGATCAAACGTCATCACAATAGAGGAGCGGACCATATCATACATTGAGAGGTCCCATGAGGACACCCACATCCTGAACCTGCACTACGGCCTACTCAATCTCCGGCAACTTCGAGGTCTCAAAGTGGCATTTCCGGCAACCTCCGACTTGCCGTGGGAAGACAAGAACTCGCTACTCTTACGGCTGATTGAGGGCGAGGACGTGCACCTGTCCGCCGAACTCCGGCGACGTGCTAACCGCGAAATCCGTGGTGAAGGTGTTAACGCCGGCGCATCTCAGTCGAGGGAGCGGCGGAGCGTGGGCACCCTTCTTGCTCGTGCCGACGTGATCGAGAAACAAAGGCGCAAGAGGGAATCCGTGGAAGCGGCACGGAAAAAGGCTGAACTCGAACGAGCCCAGGCCGAACAACGGAAGGAACACCTCGAATCCATCGGTGGAAAAGAGAAGGCCCTGTGGGCTCAAGTGGACAAGCTCATTGCCACGAAGCAACCCAAACGGTATGACGAAGCGGTCCAGATCCTCAAGGAACTGCACGACCTAGCAGACATGAAAGGCACCGGCTCTGAGTTCGAGCAGCGCATGAGCGCCCTTCACCAGGAACACACAAGGAAGCCCTCCCTCATTGCCAGATTTCGGGAGGCAAAGCTGTCGAGCTGAAAAGAGCGGCGACGGACCGTCTCTGTCGGCGCGGCCGACCAGCCTCTCGCAGATGTTATTTCACGTGGCCCCATAGAAGCCGGCAAGAAACGAGGAATGGCCACAGGAGAGTGTGACTCCTGACCTATCGTGTAGCAGGTTAACGTGAGAACCTTGGAAGAGATTGACACGTTGATTGCCGAGGCTGAAAAAGAATTGGCCCGCCTGGACTCGGGGCGCATGGCCATACTGGAACATATCGAGGCTCTGAGAAGAGAAAAAGGCTCGCTTTCCGTCCAACGCGCTCTGTCCTCTGATGGTCACGTCCCCGCCCTGGTGACTATCCTGTCGTCCTCCGAAGACAAGATCGCTCTGTTTATGTCGCTGTTCAAAGGTAGGCAGGATGTGTATCCACGGCGCTTTGAGAGCACACGGACGGGGAAGAGCGGTTACCAACCGGTCTGCGGCAACGAGTGGTTGTCGTTCATAGGAGACGGTTTCTCGACCGATGGATTGCCCGAATACGGCAGTTTCTCGGCGTTGAGGCAAAGGAGATAGGCCATATGGGCGGAGGGAGACGCAAGCCCACCGGGGAGATCGATGTGGCAATCATGCAGAGTCTGAGCAAGAACGGAGTCGTTGATGATATCGTGGACAAGTACGGTCATCAGGTGGCGGCCTCTTTCCATGCTCAAACACGGCATGACGAGTCAAGGCCGCGCTCTCTCCCCCTATTCACGCCGTTTCATCGGGTAAGCAGTTCTGTGTGGTCGCCTGGCCTCCGGCTATACGCAACAGCTTCATCGTACTTTCGTCGTTATGGGGTCCGGTTGTTGCTTGGGGCGGCAAGGCATCGAAAAGGCTGTCATCGCCCCCTTTAGCATCGCGTACGCCGCCCTTTCAACCTCTTGACATAAAGGCCGATACGGCTAGAGTTATATCCACCCCAACGAGGCCTCAGTGGATATGAACGCCGGCGCCGTGACCAATCGGACCATCCGGGACGAGTTGGGGCGAGTGGAGTTGCCCATGATCCGAGGTTCCCTGCACGCTGAACAGTCGGACCCCGTGCCGAACCGCATCCCGGCGACCAATGGTGCGGCCGGCCCTATGTCGTTCGGTTCGCCGTTGCCTGCTCATGCGCTCAACACCGAAGCCAACTCGCGGAGCAACCGGTTCCCCTGGCGGGGGCAGTTTTCCCCACAACTGGTGGAGGCATTGCTTCGTGCCTACGCTGCTCCGGGTTCAGCGGTCTTGGACCCATATATGGGCTGCGGAACGGTTCCGGAGCCGGCGGCAGGTGCC
>JAZDOF010000784.1:0-3410 GCA_043799015.1 Pseudomonadota bacterium
TATGGATTTCAAAAAGTCTTTCATAGCCAAGGCCTTGGAAAGCTCCAACGGAAAGAAGAGTGAGGCAGCCAAGCTTCTTAGAATCACGCGTGACTCCTTGAAAAGACAGATGAAAACACTTGGCTTATAGCAAGCGACACAGATCGGTTCCTTTAGGGCAGGCGGCGAGATTCCAGTCCGTAGGCCGGTTGCACCGGTAATGTGGGTCAGGCTTGGAGAGGCGGTAGGGGAAGGGCGGCAGGAGGAACGAGGCTTTCCTGGACGGTCGGATGGGGTCAAGCAGCGCTGGAGCCCGTGCCGTCGCCCACACGTGGGGCCGCAACGAGCGCATAGCGGTTCATTGCGGAACGGCCCCGTCTCCTTCCGATGAATTCGTCTATCGACCTTAACGGATTGAAACGGATCGGCGGCTGACGGTATTTTTGCGGAGAGATCGGATGGTAAGAACATCGAAACAGAAGGGCCGATGCCCGGACATGTCCTCTTGTGGGGAGAAGAAGCCCCGAATCATGGTGGTGGAAGATGACCGCGTGTCCTCGACGGTCCTGGCTCAGCGTTTATCCAAGTTGGATTATGAAGTCGTAGCCACCGTGACCTCCGGTGAAGCGGCGTTGAAACAGGCCGAACGCACGGTCCCCGACTTGGTGCTGATGGACATAGGGCTGGACGGCGGAATTGACGGCATAGAGACCGCTGCACGCCTGCGCTCCGACTTCAATATTCCGGTCGTATACCTTACGGCGCATACGGATGAATCATTACTATGCCGGGCAAAGAACACCGAGCCGCTCGGCTACATCGTAAAGCCGTCCGATGATGAAGAATTGCGGCGCACCCTCGACATGGCGGTTCACAGGGGGCGCACTGAAAGGCTGCTGCGCGAAAGCGAAGACCGGTTCAGGACGCTCACGGAGGCGGCGCCCTTCGGTATCTCCGTCATGGGCCCGAATGGGGCCGTACAGTACGTGAACCCTCGTTTTACGGAAATCTTCGGCTGTGCGATGGACAACCCGCCCAATAACGACGAGTGGTCACTGGGGTTCCCTTTCGAACCGGTCCCCGCAGGTAAGGCCGCTTCCGACAAACACCGGGCTATGGTTGAGACGGGTCCGCGGGTGATGTCCGTCAGATGCAGGGACGGGAGCGTTAAGGCCGTAACCGTTCGGGCCGTAATCTTTGATGACGGCCGGCGCATCCTCACATACCAGGACGTTACCGAGGAAGAAAGGGCCAAAGAAGAACTTATCAGGGCGAAAGACCAATGGGAGAGTACGTTTGATTCCGTGTCCGACCTGATAATGATACTTGACCAAACGCACACCGTGATGCGCATAAACCGTTCCATGGCTGATGCACTCGGTATAAAGCCTCAAGACGCGTCCGGCCGGAAATGCTACGAGCTGATTCACGGGACCCGCGCACCGATTGCCGATTGCCCTCATAGGAGATCTCTCGAAGGGGGGAACGCGGTTTGCACCGAGCTCATCATCCCCTGGTTGGGTGGGCTGTTCGAAATACGAGTTTCTCCGGTCCGTTCGAGTGACGGAAAGGTCGTGGGAACTGTGCATACGGCGCGCGACATCACGGATCGAAAACGTTCGGAAGAGGAACTGCGACGCGTAAACCAGTTTCAGAGTCAACTCTTGGCCACAGCGGCCACCGCGATCTTCACCGTGGACGCTCGTAAGACAATCACGAGCGTGAACGAGGAGTTCAGCCTTATTACCGGATATACGACCGATGAGGTCCTGGGACAAAACTGTTCGGCCTTCATGGTCGACTCGTGTAACGGCCGGTGTTGCCTAAATGAAGCGATCCCGGAGAAAGGCATCATAAAATCTCAAGCCAAGGTTAGGACAAAAGACGGTAAATCCCTTACCGTTTTGAAGAACTCAACGCTGATCCTTGACGGGTCGGGTACGGTCCAAGGCGGCGTTGAATCCTTTATAGACGTTACGCCGCTAATAGAGGCGCGTCTTACCGCGGAGGCGGCCAGCCGGGCAAAGACGGATTTCTTGACGAATATGAGTCATGAGCTGAGGACCCCTCTCAACGCGATTCTGGGATTTTCCGAACTGCTGCTGGAGGGGGCGGCCGGTCCGATGAACGAGGAGCAATCGAATCACGCGTCCGACATATCGGCAAGCGGACGTCACCTCCTTGATCTCATAAACAGCATACTTGACCTTGCAAAGGTCGAGGCCGGCAAGATGGAGTTGAGGCGAAGTCGTGTCGGAGTCGGCGACCTTTTGACGCACAGCCTCTTGATGATCAAGGAATCAGCCATGAAGAACGGGATAACCATCAAGCCGTCCATCGATGACGATGTCGCCGATTTGGAGCTGGATGCCGACGAAGTGAAACTCAAACAAATCATGCTTAACCTCTTGTCCAACGCCGTCAAATTCACGCCTCGGGGCGGCAATATCAGATTGGAAGCTTCGCGACCCGGCCAAGAGGTTCTTGTGGCGGTGGCTGATACGGGAACAGGGATAAACAAGTGTGATCATGAGAGAATATTCCACATGTTTGAACAACTTGACCCTTCGTACAGTCGCCCACAGCAGGGGACTGGTCTGGGACTGGCTCTAACCCGCAGACTGGTGGAGCTTCACGGGGGCCGAGTCTGGGTTGAAAGCGAAGGGGAGGGGAAGGGCAGCGTGTTCAAATTCGTTATCCCCATAATGAGTCCGTCCGAGTTCGAGAGCTCAATCCGTAAGGACAGCCTTCCGCTCGCCCCTGACCTTGATGGTTGCGTTCCGCCGAGTCATCGGATCGCGAACGACGGATCGGGGCCGGTAGTATTAGTAGTGGAGGATGTGGAGATCAATCTCATTGTAATGGCCGCCGTCCTTAGAAACGCCGGATGTATTACCATCGAGGCCCGAACCGCGGAAGAGGGAATAGAGCTGGCTGAAACACAGTCACCCAACTTGATTCTGATGGACATCGCCCTTCCCAAGATGAACGGCTTGGAAGCGGCCCGTATTCTCAAGCAGTCGCCTGGAACGACTCATATTCCCATTGTGGCCGTTACGGCCCACGCCATGGAAGGCGACGAAGAAAAATGCTTGGCGGCCGGTTGCGACGGATACCTGTCCAAACCGGTGGAAATTAGTGCGGTTCGTAATCTTCTTGCAGGATTATTTTCGGATCAAACTTCTGAGAGGTTGCCCTAAGCCGGTTCCGTAATCCCCTATCCAAGTTTGGAGAGGGACTAAGGGTGAATACAAATGCAAAGAACAACACTTTCTGAAACAGCCGTACCAGGTGCCGGTTCGCGAATATTCGACCGCAGACCGATTCAAATAACGGGGAGGAAACAAAATGGCTGATTGGATAATGTGGCTTCCGGAATATGAAGTCAATGTGCGACAAATAGACCATCAGCACGAGGAATTGTTCAGGAG
>JAZDOF010000787.1:0-5788 GCA_043799015.1 Pseudomonadota bacterium
TCGGCAAATACTGACCTGCGATGAAATGGTGCTGCTGGTGCTGAACGAGGATCGCTCCTCGGTTTATGTTCTCCTGCCGAGCAACATGAACGTCATAAGGGACGTGAAATCCGCACGGGCCGTAGTTCAGTCGTTGGAGAAAACCCCCGGACGCATGTTTTCGACCAAGGCGATTTTTCGTAGTCCATTGGTACCGGAAATATACGATACGGCCGCAGGCCAAGCCATCATACCTCTCGAATCCGAAGGCGGGGTAATGGGTTGCCTATTGATTGCGTGTCCCGGGAGCTGCCTATGCGATATCAAGGATTCCGACGTGGTGAGGCTCATATTGGATCAAGTGGTGGGAGTGATCCAGCGCGCGATCCTCCAAGAAGAACGCATGAATGAGATCCGAGGTAGGGTGGAGACATCTTCCGATTTCGCGGGAATAATAGGTCGAGATCCCAAGATGCAGATGGTGTATAGGTTGATCGAGGACATCGCAAGAACGGACGCCGGCGTGCTCATACAAGGCGAAAGCGGAACGGGCAAGGAACTGGCGGCCCGTGCGGTACACGAGTTGAGCGACCGAAAGGACAAAGCATTCGTGGTAATCAATTGTTCGGCCTATCCCGACACTCTCTTGGAGAGCGAGCTGTTCGGGTACGAAAAGGGGGCCTTTACCGGTGCGACCCGAACGAAGCCCGGTCGATTTGAGCAAGCGGACGGTGGAACCGTATTTCTTGATGAAATCGGAGAGATCCCGCCCCAGGCACAGGTCAAGCTCCTGCGCGTCCTACAGACCCAAGCCTTTGAAAGGCTGGGTGGAGAAAGTACCGTGCGGGTCAATGTCCGCGTGATTGCCGCGACCAATAAGGACCTATTGAAAGAAGTCCGCAAGGGCGGATTCCGAGAGGATCTATTCTACCGTCTCAATGTCATCCCCATTTATCTCCCGCCACTCAGGGACAGGCGTAACGACATACCCCTGTTGGCCGCACACTTCCTGAAACGATTCGTTTCCGAGCAAGGAAAAGAAATCCGAACGTTCAGTCCCGAAGCCATGCGACTAATAGTCGATTGTCCCTGGCCCGGTAACGTTAGGGAACTTGAAAACAGCATAGAGCATGCGGTGGTGTTGGCACAGGGTACCCGAATCGGTGCCGGAGACCTGCCGCAGGCCGTTCGCTCATCCTTCTCTCCAACTTCTACGACACTGCCCCTGATGGAAGACGCAGAGAGAACTTTAGTGGAAAAGGTACTCGCGGATTGCGGGTGGAATAAAAAGAAGGCGGCGCGGGAACTGGGAATAGGGCGCAGCACCCTATACTCGAAGATACGAAGGTTCGGTCTCTCCAAGCCGACCCTTCAATGAGCCGAGGCGTGTGCCGGCCGATGAGACCATGTATCGTTGTGATACACAATAACCATATGAAATGACCACGGTAAGCGGCATGAAGCGCAGAGTGACCTAAAGCTGAACACTTGTTTCCCAGCCCATAGACCCCTCTCATATTCCTGGATTCCTTCTTATTACCACAACATAAGCCGAGCGAATCGCCGGTGGGGACTTGGCACCGCTCTTGCTACGCACTGGGCAGCCGGGGCATGGGTCGAGGCATCGTTCGACCGGCTCCCGGGTAAAGATTCCTGGGCCGGCTTGGGGCCGGCTAATTCCGAAGGCAAGGAAGAGGTGCCTATGAAGCGATTGAATGAAATCATGGATCGCCGTGAATTCATCCTGTCCGGCGGTTTGGTAGGGGCCGGTACCGCCTTGGCCGTGGGGGCGGTCGTAAATTCCCGACTTCCTTCCGAACCCAAGGGTCCCGCAGGACCGGACACGGCTCGAAAACTGAACGTACTGCAGAACATCAAGGCCGTGGAAAATGAAGACAGCATCGTACGGATGCAGCGGGAGTTGGTAAAGGCCATGGCCAAGCCGATCGACAAGCGGCATTGGATCATGGTTATCGATGTTCGCAAGTGCGTGGGGTGCTATGCTTGCACAATCGGCTGCATAGCGGAAAACAAATTGCCGCCGGGAGTCGTGTACCGGCCGGTCACCACTCAGGAAACGGGGACATATCCCAACATCAGGATCCAATTCACCCCAAGGCCCTGCATGCAGTGTGGGAATCCCTCCTGCGTTCCCGTATGTCCCGTGAAGGCAACATGGAAACGCCCCGACGGAATAGTGGTAGTGGATTACGATAGGTGCATCGGCTGCCGCTATTGCCTCAATGCCTGTCCGTACGGGGCGCGCACAAGCGACTTCGGAAGATACTACGGCGCGGAAGCCGGCGTCGGGGCACCGGAAGGAACGGACCGGCCTTTGTACGGACCGATCTCCCCCTGGGAGCATGAGTCGAGCAACGAATACGGGAAGAATTGGAATCGGAAAGACCACGGGTCGCCGACGGGGAACGCGCGAAAATGCCATTTCTGCCTTCATCGTCTTGAAGTCGGTCTTCTTCCCGTATGTGTGACCACCTGTATTGGGCGGGCCACATATTTTGGAGACGACAAGGACCCGGACAGCTTGGTGGTCGAACTGACGACCAAAAACAATGTCCAAACCCTGATCCCGCACTGGGGGAACAAACCCCAGTGCTACTACATCGTCTAGCAGGAGGGAAGCCGGCATGACCACCCACAACTTGAAATCCGACGGCAAACCCGAATACTGCCCTCCCGCCGCTACATGCGACAAGTTCCTGTGGATCCTCTGGATCGCACTTTCCGTTGCAGGCGTATTCGGAATTTCACAGCGTTTCATCGGCGGTCACACGGCCGCGGGTTACGGTTCTTACGTGCCCTGGGGTTTGTGGATAGGATTGTATTTCTTGGGCGTGGGAATATCTGGCGGGACATTCATCATCGGGACGGTAGGTTACTTGTTTGAGATCCGGGGATTCAGCAAGCGCTCCGATCTTCGGACCACCATTGTGCTAAGTCTCGCGGCCCTCCTTCCGGCATTCATCGGCGTGACGCTGGACCTCGGGCGCCCGGAAAGACTGTTCAACATCTTGGCCTATCCCAGCTTTACGAGCATGATGGCTTTCAACGGCTGGATGTACAACATTTTCATGGTAATAGCCGTGATAGCTTGGTTGTTGAGCTTTTCCGACCGTTCGCCATGGCTCAAACCGATCCTGGTGACGGCGGCCTTCTTCTCAGTCCTGTTCCCAAGTCAGAGCGGAGTGTTCTTTGAGGCCGTAAGAACCAATGCATTCTGGCACAGTCCGATCCTGTCGGTGCTGTTCCTGGCCTCGGCCATTGCATTGGGCGGTGCAGGCCTGGTGGTGGTGAAGGGTGCAATGGGTCCGGATTCAGGCTCCGACTCGGACGTGCAAACCCACCATGCCGCTTTGTCGGGACTACGGGTGGTGGCAGCGTTTGCCGTGATCGTATACCTCGTGTTCGAGTTCGCCGAATTCTCTATTGCTTTCTGGAATCCGGGATCCCACTCTCCCAACGTGGTTTATCTCCTTTTCGGAGACTATTGGCCGGTATTCTGGATACTTCACGTGTTCGCCGGTTCGCTGATCCCGTTGGCCCTTTTCTCGACGGGTTCGAAAGGGGCTTGGGCGGCAGCCTCGGTGTTATTGCTCGTGGGGTTTGCCGCGGCCCGCATGAACGTCTTGATTCCCGGGCAAATAGCAGGGCAGATTGCAGGCCTTCAGCAGGCATTCCAGGATGTGCGCCTCATGTACTCGTATCACCCTACCACGATGGAATATCTCGTGGGATGTTCCATGCCGGCGGTCGGTATGGCCGTCTTTTACATTGGAATGCGACTAACCGCTACAATCGCTTCCGGCAGAGAGAAAGGAGCTTGAGGTGAGCCATGAGTAGAGATCAACATGATGGAAAAACGCCTTCAAGAAGAGACTTTCTGGCATCCGGAGCGTTGCTGGGAGCAGGCGCCTTGGTTTCCCGGACGGATGCGCAGGCATCGGCCGGCCGAACGGAATCCAACGCCGTAATTGCCGGCGGGCGTCCGGACGTCCCCTATGAAGCCGCAAAGGCCTCCAACCGAATATATACGGCCTGTTTGCAGTGCAACACGGGGTGCCCCATCACGTGCAAACAGCAGAACGGAGTCATAACAAAAATTGACGGCAACCCCTACGGCCCTTGGGCCATGCTTCCGCACCTTCCTTATGCCGTGCATCCGGAAGATGCCGCCGCAGTGGACGGTTCCATCTGTCCCAAAGGTCAGGCCGGTCTTCAAACGGCATATGATCCGTATCGGTTGCGTAAGATCCTTAAACGGGCCGGTAAGCGCGGCGAGAACAAATGGATCACGATCCCGTTCGAACAAGCCGTCAAGGAAATATGTGAGGGCGGGAAACTCTTCGCAGGCGTCCCGGGGGAGGAAGGCCGAGAGATAGAAGGCCTTGCCCGGCTTATGGCGTTGAAGGACTCGAAAACCGCGGCGGCCATGACCGCTGATGTCAAAACAATTCTTGATGAAAAGGACAAAGAAAAGAAGAAGGCCCTGGTCGAGGAATTCAAGACCAAGCATTCAGAAAACCTGGATAAGCTCATCGATCCGAACCATCCCGACTTGGGCCCGAAGAACAACCAAATCGTAGTGGCCTGGGGAAGGCTCAAGGGAGGCCGCGCAGAGATATACAGACGATTTGCCGACAGCCTGGGGACAGCAAATGCCCATGGGCACACAACAGTGTGTCAAGGTTCGCTTTACTTCACCTGCAAAGCCATCAGCGAGCAGTATGTGCAAGGGAAGTTCTCCGACGGGAAGAAGTTCTACTGGCAGGCCGATTCGGAAAACAGCAAATTCATACTGTTTGTCGGTGCCAACCTGTTTGAAGGCAACTACGGGCCGCCCAATCGGGCGCTACGTCTGACCGGAAACCTTGTCAACGGGTCCACCAAGATCGCCGTGGCCGACCCCAGATTCAGCAAGTTGGCCTCCAAGGCTTGGAAGTGGTTGCCCTTGAAGCCGGGCACGGATGCGGCCCTTGCCATGGGGATGATCCGGTGGATTATGGAGAACAAGCGGTACGACGCCAAGTTCCTGGCATGTGCGAACAAAGCCGCCGCTGTCGCTGCCGGTGAAGATAGTTGGTGCAACGGGACGTGGTTGGTGGAAATCAAGGACGGAAAACCGGGAAAACTCCTTCGCGCCGCTGATGTCGGTGTCGCACAGCCCGAGGTTCGCAAGGCCGCGGACGGCAAGGAGTATGCCGAGAAGTTCATGGTTGTCATGGTTCAGGGCAAGCCCACCGCGGTGGACCCCAACGACACGAAGAACCCTGTGGTGGCGGACCTTCTGGCGGACGCCACTCTGCCGAACGGCACGCTTGCAAAAAGCGGACTGCAGGTTCTCCAGGAAGCGTCCATGCAGCACTCGCTGAAGGAATGGGCGGAGATCGCCGGGGTGAAGGAAGCCGACATGATTGCCGTGGCTCGGGAGCTTACCAGCCATGGAAAAAGGGCCGCGGTGGATATTCACAGGGGTCCCGCCCAGCACACCAATGGATTCTATAACGTGCTGGCATGGATGACCATCAACATGCTCCTGGGGAACTTCGATGCCAAAGGAGGCATGATCATAGCGTCGACCTACGACACGATGGGAAAAGGGAAGTTGTTCGGGCTCGCCGGCCATCCGGGAAAGGTCGGCACCTTCGGCATCAGCTCGATCCGACACGGGATCGACTATGAAAAAACCACGCTGTTCAAGGGATATCCCGCGAAACGAAATTGGTATCCCTTAAGCAGCGATATCTACGAAGAGATAATTCCCTCAATCGGTGACGCTTACCCGTATCCCATC
>JAZDOF010000827.1:0-5401 GCA_043799015.1 Pseudomonadota bacterium
TGTGGACGCAATCGTTGCGGAGCGGTCCCGTTCCTCCGAATTACGATATTTTCTGGAGCGAGTTGATGAGATCATCCTGGGGTCGAGAAAAACAGCCGATTTGCTGGGGGGCATACTACCGGTTTTGGAAGACGGGCTTGATCTGGTGAAGGCCCGTTTCCTCTACAGCGAGGATCATCCCGTGGCGTCCCTTCTCGACTGGAACACGCCCCCGGGCGTCGCTCCGTTGCCGCCGTCTTTTCGCGGTCACGAGATACTTAAGGAAGGGGCGTTCATGCTGGGCGGGGATGCCTGTTGTCCTTTGGCCGAAGGACTGTTCGGAGAGGACATTGCTCGGATCGGAGCGGCCGCGGCACTCCCCGTCGCCGTCAAAGGGGAGGCGGTGGGACTGCTCTGCCTGGGCATGGGGGCGACCGGACGGTACGCGGATTCGGATATTGCCGAGCTGGTGGTGTTCGTCACCAACCGAACGGCTTTGGGATTGGCGAACGCGTGGGACCACGAACGCGGTTCGGGAGGGGGAGCTTTCGTTCATGACGATCGAACGTGTTCCGACGCGATGTTTCAACGGTTCCTGGAATATGAATATCGTCGGGCCTGGCGTTATGGGCATTCCTTTTCATTGATGGCGTTGGCCTGGGAGCCGACCGGCGACGCGGCCGGCCCCCCGGCGGAAAAGGTCTCGGATGCTCTGTGCAGAGACCTGCGTGTAACCGACACCGTCGGATCAGGCGAAGACAATCTATTGTGGGTCCTGCTTCCTCACACGGACGGTTTTCAGGCGCAAACGGTCGCCGGCCGGCTTAAGACTCTCGTCGAAGTCACGTTCGAGGGGGAGCTGGTCTTATACTCGGGGGTTACCGGATTCACCAGGGATGCGGCCGTGCCCTCGGTTATGGTTCGTGAGGCCCGGAGAGCGCTTCATGAGGCCCGCGGGGTGAACTTGGAGATGGACGTGGACTTCTTCGATGTTGATGAGGAAGAAAGTGAAATCCTGGGTGTGGTCCCGGTGCCGGGCGTGTGATGGGAATCGTAGCACGATGATTCCTCGATGATGTAGCCTACTGATGAAAGCGCCGGCATGGTTCATGGCGGCATCTCGAAATGCGGCCGTAGGGGCGGGGATAAACCCCGCCCCTACGAGAAACGGCTCCCGACATGCACCTGCTGAACGGTTACTTTCTCTTGCTATCCCTTCAACCTCATGTACCACTTCGTTATTTCTTCCGTTGCGGCAGGTATGATCGCCAATCCCAGCACGATGGTCCATTGGTTCAAATCCAGGGGTTGGGTGTTGAAGATCGGATTGAGGAACGGCACAAACACGGTTACTCCAAGCAGGAGGACCGATGCCGATACGGCCCACACCAAGTACTGATTGGAAAACGGACCGATGGTGAAGATGGAGAGTTTTTCCGAACGGACCGTGAAGGCACGGAACAACTCACATAGTGAAAGAGTGACGAAAGCCATGGTTTGAGCAAGTTCCACGTTTACTCCGGTCCAGTTGTGCTGCAACACGAAGAGCACGGGGTTCACGTCCGCGGGAAGCGCGTTGCTGGTTTGAAGTTGCCAAATCAACCCCATAGCGAACGCGGCAAGAGTCGCACCGGTTTGCGCGACCGTCTGTATCAGGATGCCCAAACGCATGGGACCGTGAATAATGGGCTCGGTCTTGTCCCTCGGCGGGTGATCCATCACGTCCGGGTCGCCCTCTTCTTTTGCCAGAGCAAGGGCCGGGGCCCCATCGGTGACCAGGTTCAGCCACAACAACTGGATGGCGGTCAGCGGCGTGGGTAGGCGAAACAAGGTGGGCAAGAAAATGATCATGATCTCGGCAACGTTGGACGACAGAAGGAAAAACACGAACTTACGAATGTTCGAGTAAATGATGCGGCCTTGTTCCACTGCCGCAACAATGCTGGCGAAGTTGTCGTCCGTCAACACCATATCCGCCGTCTCTTTGGCCACGTCGGTCCCGGTGATGCCCATGGCCACGCCGATATCGGACCTTTTTAGGGCCGGTGCATCGTTGACGCCGTCACCGGTCATGGCAACCACTGCACCCCTCTGCTTGAGCCCATCGACGATGCGCATCTTGTGCTCGGGATTGACACGAGCAAAAACATCTGCGTTATCGAGTATTTCGACGATCCCTTTGTCGTCGGTTTGATCCAGCATCGCGCCGGTAACCACTCGGCGGCCCGGCTTCAATAGACCGATGGTCTCTCCCACCGCGGAAGCGGTATCGGGATAATCACCGGTAATCATGATGGTACGTATCCCTCCGCTTCTCGCCTTTGCCACTGCCGCCGTGACTTCGGGCCGCGCGGGGTCGATGATGCCGAAGAGTCCCAAGAACACGAGATTTTGTTCAATGGTCTCCGCTGAACAGGTTTCGGGTTTGGAATCGTCCACTCGATACGCGACGGCAAGCACGCGAAGCGCTCGTTTGGCCATTGCTTCGTTGGCGGCGAGGGTGCGACCGATGAACTCCGGCGTAATCGGGACCGCCTCGTCGTTTATGCGCTGGTAGTGGGTGCAGAGGTTTATGATAACGTCTACGGCGCCTTTGCACGCGCTAACGTAGAGCCTTGCTTTTTCCGCCGCGTTGTCGGCGAAGGGGCCGGCGTCCATTTCCTTGGGGGCCGCTACGTCAAGGACGGTGGACATCCTCTTGCGTTCGGAATCGAAAGGTACTTCACCGATACGGGGGTATGCCCGCTCCAGTTCGCTCTTATGAGCCCCGGCCTTGGCCGCGGCCACAACAAGCGCACCCTCGGTCGGGTCACCCACGACCCGATATGTGGGCATCTCCTCCGAGGCCCCGGACACTTCCAGGTACGCGTCGGAAGCCAGCACCGATGCCCATAGTGCCGTAAGGGCTCCGGGATACGCTTTCATGTTCACAGGACTTCCGTTGACCCTGAATTCTCCTCTTGGCGCATATCCCTCACCGGTGATATCGATGGCATGACCATCCGCCCAGAGTTGCACGGCCGTCATTTGGTTTTGCGTGAGGGTGCCGGTTTTATCGGAGCAAATAACGCTGGCCGAGCCCAAAGTTTCAACCGCGGCCAATCGTCTGATTAGTACGTGCCGTTTGATCATCTGTCGCATGCCGATGGCGAGGGTTATGGTTACCACCGCGGGCAGGCCTTCGGGCACGGCTGCGATCGCCAAGCTCACTGCGACTATGAAAAGCTGGGTGAGTGAGTGGGAAAACTGAGTGAAATATGTGAAGAGGCCGCCGTCGGGGGCGAGAATCACGCTCAGGTCGGTCTGGTTGAACACCGCCACAACGAATACTAAAGCGCATATCCCCAACGCACCGTAACCAAGCTGTCGGCCCAGCTGATCCAAGCGCTGTTGGAGAGGGGTAGGTTCGGCCTCCAGACTTTGCAGCATTTCCGCGATGAGGCCCATTTGCGTATGCATACCGGTCGCGACGACAATGCCCTTACCACGGCCGTAAGTGAGCATCGTGCCCATGAACGCGGTATTTTGCCGGTCGCCCAATGGGATGTTTTCTTCCAGCGCGGCTTCGGCATCCTTTTCCACAGGGACCGATTCTCCGGTGAGCGCTGCCTCCTCGATGCGCAGATTAACGGCCTCCACCAGTCTTACATCGGCCGGTACAAAATTACCGGCTTCGAGAACCACGATGTCCCCAGGAACCAACTCACGGCTGGGGATGACGCTGTGTGACCCATCCCGGATCACCGTTGCATTGGGCGCGGCCATTTTTCTTAGTGCTGCGAGCGCTTCCTCGGCCTTCGATTCCTGTATGACGCCTATCACGGCGTTAAGGGCCACGATCGCTATTATGGCCGCGGCCTCTACATAGTCTCCCAGTAAAGCGGAGACGACGCCGGCCACGACCAGCATCATGACCACGAAACTCTCGAATTGTTCTAGTACAAGTCTCCAAAAAGGAGGGCGCGGGGCTTCGCGGAGTTCGTTGGGACCAATTTCCGCAAGCCGTTCTTCAGCAGCATCTTGGCTGAGTCCCGTATCCAGTCGAGCGGCCAACTTGCTCGCCGTTTTTTCGGCCGTTTGACTGTGCCAAACCTGGCCCGTAACAAGAGAATGCAGTTTGCATTGATCGTGCGACATCTGAAAGGCCTCTTATCAATGAAGGAAATGCTGCCAAGCCGATCAATATGGGGTGGTCTCATGTATGGCGTCCCCATGGCCCGGGCGCACTCTTGTTCGCCGGTAAAGAATTCCCGACGATTTCATTCTCAATATTCTTTGGAAATTATTTTGAAAATGAAGAGTTCCCACCGATCGGCAGGGGTTGAATCGGCTCTTATTCGAGAACTCGGGTGCCGAGGGTTGCGTAGTGACGGTGGTCCCGGACCTGATCGGGCCTGGTACTCCGTTTCAGAATAACCTTTACATTAATTCGCGGTTTGCGAATTGCCTCTTAGGGGCTACCGGCGGTCGCCCTTTGGTTCGAGGGCCGATACCGAGAATGTAAACCTTTATACGAAACGATATACCGGGGCGGGCAGGCTTCGAAGATACCCATCCATCCACGGCCCAACGGCCGTGCCGCCCGGAAAAACACCCGCTCCGGCGTGGGGGCGCCCCGACACACATCCGAAAAAATATAGGCTCCCGTTGATGATTGCCGTCGGGATCTTTAAGGTTAAGCCATTTACAGTACCCTCCTCGAAGGTGTCGGTCGAAGGACTTTCGGGCTCGGGAGTTCAACGAATCCCAACGGCCCGCACGAGGCATCTTCCGCCTTCCGAATCGGAGGTCCTTGACGGACCGCCTTTAGTCCTCCGCCCTCACGTCGGATAGTCCCTTGTAATGAACGCTGAACCTTATCGGTATATCCCCGGCTAATCTCAGGGATTCTTCCTTAATTCTTTCCAGGTGCTTCGGGCCGCGAACTATCCCGGTCAATACAAGCCCTCGTCCTTCGACTTCCACGTCCAAAGTGGGGGCAAGCAATTTGGGGTTCATGAACATGTGAGCCTTGATCTTAGCCGCCATGGCCCTCATCCTGATGTCGTTTTCCGCCTCGTCGGTTTTTTTCCCGTCCCTTTCGTTCAATACGCCGACGACCCGGTCTATTATGTGTGGAATGGGCTGTTTCGCCGTATCGAAAACTTCGTCGAACCCGGCGGGATCGTCCCAGGTTTTCCCAAACATTGAATAAGCGAAATTCCCTCTTTCCTTGTCCGTCCTTTTGGCGAGCAGACGGGCGCTGTAGGTGTCAACGGATTCTCTCATGGAAATTCGGTCGACACGGGCTTCCAAGGGCGCGATCACTCGAATCCTGTACGCGTGGGGGACAGTCTGCAAAAGGAAGTTGCCGCCCCTCTCCATCAGGACGACCCGGTCCTCCAGGGCGAAATTCAGAATGATATTCTGGACGAGGGCCCCG
>JAZDOF010000495.1:0-5786 GCA_043799015.1 Pseudomonadota bacterium
CTGATCGACTTGGACACCCCTGAAGATTATCGATTGATCCTCACCGAATACCACAAGTAGAAGGGGCCGGAATTGCCCTTACGTCGGTGCTCCACCTGGGAAGCCGCCGTCACATCCCCAAGTCCGCCTTCGCTTCACTGAATTGTTCCATGGTAAAATCCAGGTCTTCGCGAGTATGGAGTGCGCTGAGTTGTACCCGAATACGAGCTTGGCCCATTGGGACCACCGGATAGGAAAAGCCCACTACGTAGACGCCCTTGTCGAGAAGCACGGAGGCCATGCGCTGCGCTAGGGACGCTTCCCCGAGCATGATGGGAACTATGGGATGACTGCCGGCTTTGATGGAAAAACCGCGATGGGCCATGCCGGCGCGGAAGTGCCGGGTATTGTCTTCGAGGCGGTCCCGAAGCGCCGTGGATTGGATGATGAGATCAAGAGCCCTGAGCGCACCGGCCACCGCCTGTGGGGCCAAGGTATTCGAGAACAGATAGGGTCGAGATCGCTGGCGGAGAATGGTGATAATTTCCCTCTTGCCTGAAACGAAGCCGCCGCTCGCGCCCCCGAGGGCTTTTCCAAAGGTGCCGGTAAGGATATCGACTCTCCCCATGACTCCATGATGCTCGTGAGAGCCGCGGCCGGTTCGGCCCAACACTCCCGTTGCATGTGAGTCGTCCACCATGACCAATGCATCGTATTTCTCAGCTAAGGAACATATTTCCGTGAGTGCCGCAATGTCGCCATCCATCGAGAAAACCCCGTCGGAGGCTATCAGCCTGAATCGAGATTCCCGGGACTCTTTAAGCCGGTCTTCGAGATCGGCCATATCAGCGTGTCGGTATCTCAAACGGCGGGCCTTGGACAACCTGATGCCGTCAATTATGCTGGCATGGTTGAGCTCGTCGCTTATCACGGCATCGGAATCGGTAAGTAGGGTTTCAAAGAGGCCGGCATTGGCATCGAAGCATGATGAGTAGAGGATCGAATCCTCCGTGCCGAGGAACTCCGAGACTCGAGTCTCCAATTCCTTGTGGATTTCCTGTGTACCGCAGATAAAGCGGACCGACGATAGACCGAATCCCCATTTGTCAAGGGCATCACGGGCGGCCGAGATCACCTCGGGTCGGTTGGAAAGCCCCAGGTAATTGTTTGAGCACATGTTGAGCAGTTCTCGTCCGTCACCGACGGATACTCGCGATCCTTGCGGGGAAGAAAGAACCCGTTCGTCCTTGTACACCGCGGCTGCTCGGATTGCCTCGATCTGTGTTTCCAAATGGCGTTTGAAGTTTCCATACATTGGAGTCCCCACCTTGTTTCGGGCTATAGACGATTCCGAAAGCTTCGTCCCTTCATGCGTCCCAACTTTCCGTCACTCTCCATGCAGGAAGCGGCATTTGCGGAACGAGCCGGCGGTAATCGGTGTCAACGGGTTATTCGAGCCGGTTCCGCCCGGCTGTGCCGCAGTCGGTGACGGCACCCGGGTCGGTCTAGTAGTCCGTCCAGTTTAGAATGACTTTTCCGGATTGCCCGGAGCGCATTACGTCAAAGGCCGTCTCATACTCTGTGTACCTAAATCGGTGAGTTATTAATGGGATGATGTTCAGACCCGATTGTATCATCACGGTGACCTTGTACCACGTTTCGTACATCTCACGGCCGTAAATGCCCTTAATGGTGAGGCCGTTGAAAACGACCAGGTTCCAGTCAATCTCGGCAGGACCGGGTAATATGCCCAGCATGGCTACTTTGCCACCGTGACACATTGAGGCGAGCATTGACCTGAATGCTTCGGGATTTCCCGACATCTCGCACCCTACGTCGAAACCCTCCTTCATGCCGAGCCGTTCCTGAGCCCGTTCGATCGAGTCGTGTCCAACATCCACGGCGAGGGTCGCACCCATCTTCTTGGCCAACTGGAGTCTGTACGGGTTAACATCCGTGACTACGACGTACCTGGCCCCGGCGTGTTTGGCGATGGCAACGGCCATGCAACCTATGGGACCGGCCCCCGTAATGAGCACGTCCTCTCCAAGGACGTCGAAAGAAAGGGCGGTATGGGCCGCGTTACCCAAGGGATCGAAACAAGCCAGGGTGTCGGTACTGATTCCGGGGTCGCAACACCAAACGTTCGTCACCGGTATGCATAAATATTCTGCAAAGGCCCCAGGGCGATTTACTCCCACCCCTCCGGTCTTGGCGCAGAGGTGCCGCCGGCCCGCCATGCAATTGCGACATCGACCGCAAACCAGGTGACCTTCGCCGGACACCAAGTCCCCAACGTGTATATCGCGGACGTTACTTCCCGTCTCGGCCACTGTCCCGACAAACTCATGACCGATTTGCATCGGAACCGGAATAGTCTTCGCGGCCCATCGGTCCCAGTTGTAGATATGCACATCCGTGCCGCAAACGGCGGTCTTGAGTATTTTGATCAGGACATCGTTGATTCCGACTTCCGGGACGGGCATTTCTTGGAGTTGAAGCCCCGGTTCACGCTTTGCCTTCACCAACGCCGTCATTTTTCGCATACGCTGCACCTGGAGCGGCCCGGTGAAGGAAAAGGAATGTGTCCACCAAGCGCTGATTTCACTTCATTACACCCATATGCCTTCGTGGTTGATCTCTTGTCTCACCGTGAAGGCTTCAAAAAAAAAGCCGTGGTGTCCTCCGTCCCGGAGCGGACATCCACGGCTGCTTGTTCGGGCGGATACCACTACGGAGTAGTGCTATCCATCGTTCCTTAGAACAGTCCCTTTACCTTGCCCGTTTCCACGTCCACGTCGATACGGCGGAAGGCAGGGTTGGAGCCGGTGCCCGGCATCAGGGAGATGGCTCCCGCGACCGGAACGACGAATCCTGCGCCGTTATAGGTGAGAATGTCTCTTACGGGAAGGATCCATCCCTTGGGCACACCCTTGAGATCAGGATCATGAGACAGGCTGAGGTGGGTCTTAACCATACACGTACCCAGCTTGGACAGCTCAGGATCGGATTCGATCTTCTTAGCCTTAGCTTCCGCCTCAGGTGTGTAAGTAACGCCATCAGCTCCGTAGACTTCCTTCGCAATCAGCTCAATGCGCTGGCGCAGAGGGAGGCTGAGATCGTAGAGCAGCTTGAATTCGTTTTTCTCTTCGCATGCATCCATAACCGCGTCGGCAAACTCCAGCGCACCGTCACCGCCCTTGAGCCAATGCTCGGAAACCGCGGCTCTGGCCCCCGCCGCTTCGGATAGTCTCTTGACGGCGGCGATTTCGTTCTTGGTGTCGGTGTAGAAGGAGTTGATACACACCACGGGGTTGATCCCGGCCTTCTTCACGGTCTCAATGTGCTTGATCAAGTTCGCACATCCCTTTTCCACCCACTCGACGTTCTCACTGGAGTACTCGGCCGGCATCGGCAGGCCCGGTCTGGGAACCGGTGCGCCGCCGTGACACTTGAGAGCGCGGATGGTGGCCACAACGACCGCGCAATGCGGCTTCAGGCCTGAGAAACGGCACTTCAGGTTCCAGAATTTCTCGAAGCCTATGTCGGCGCCGAACCCGGATTCGGTTACATGATAATCGCCCAGTTTCAGGGCCACGCGGTCGGCGATGATGCTGGACTGACCGATTGCGATGTTGGCAAAAGGACCCGCATGCACGAAAACGGGCTGGCCTTCCACCGTCTGCATGAGGTTGGGGTTTATGGCCTCAACCATCCACGCGGTCATTGCTCCGTCGACCTCGAGGTCTTTCGTGGTGACCGGGCCGCCGCTCTTATTAAGCCCTACTACGATCTTGCCCATTCTCTCGCGCATGTCCTTAAGGTCGGTCGCCACCGCAAGTATGGCCATGATCTCGGAGGACACGGCAATACCGAACGACGACTTCATCATGAAGCCGTCCATCTTCCCGCCGATACCGATGATAATGTTGCGCATGGCCTGGGCGCAGAAGTCGATGATCCAGCCGAATTCGACGCGCCGCGGATCTACGTTGAGCCTCGGCATGCCCCGCTTTGCCCACTCGACATCGTCGTAGTTGAACTCGTGCTGCATACGCGCGGTCAATGCGACCATGGCCAGGTTGTGGGCGTTCATGATGGCGTTGATGTCGCCCGTAAGCCCCAGCGAGAAAGGAGTCAACGGGATGCACGGAGCTAGTCCCCCACCGGCCGCGGATCCTTTGATGTTCATCGTGGGACCGCCGGAAGGCTGACGAATGGCTGCCACAACGCTCTTGCCGCGCTTACCCATACCCTCCACTAGTCCCATGGAGGACGTGGACTTGCCTTCGCCGAGGGGGGTGGGGGTGATGGCCGTAACGTCGATGTACTTTCCGTCGGGTTTGTCCTTCAGCCTCTCCAGGACCTTCTTGTAATCCACTTTTGCCACGTAATGGCCATGCGGAAGTAGTTCCTCATCCTTCAGCCCCAGTTCGTCGCGGAGCTTATAAACCGTCTTCATGGTGTCTTCTGCGGCTTCCGCTATCTGCCAGTCGGCCATCTTGGTGGGATCAAGCTTCATCGATGCCTCCTCAAAATATTTTGCGCCTTACAGCAGTGAAACCTGCTGGAATCCCTATCTCTGCCGGCAACACACTCGGTGTTCCAGGGTGTGGCAGCGAAGCCCGGGTACCGGGCGTCGCGCGGGTTAATGCCTCAAATTCCGTCACTTCTTCAGTTAAGGAACCGGGCGGCATTCCTAAAGATCATCAGACCGCCCCCTTCCTCCGGCAGGTCCTCACGAGTCCACCGGGGGTGATTGGTGCGGTGAAGATAGGCTTCGGGATGGGGCATGAGCCCGAACACTCTTCCAGTACCGTCGCATATGCCGGCAATCGCCTGTTCCGCCCCGTTGGGATTGAACGGGTATTCCGTCGTGGGGGCCGTGCATCCAGGCAACGAGTAACGAAGGGGAGCTTGATGCGCACTGCCTATTTCCCGAACGACCGACGAGTCACGGCCGATGATCTTGCCTTCACCGTGACGAACAGGAAGGTAGAGGCTGGTAATGCCCTTCGTGAAAATACAAGGTGATAGAGGGTCCACCGTGAGGTGAACCCAACGATTTTCAAAACGGCCGCTGTCGTTGTGTGTTAGAGTTACGTCCCGCCGACGATAATCCCCGCCGAGGGCCGGGAGCATCCCCAATTTCACCAAGAGTTGAAATCCGTTACAGATGCCGAGAACCAGTCCCCCATTCCGAACGAATGCCTCTATTCGATCGATCAGCCTCTCACCGGAAACCCTGGAGTGACGTAAACGATTCGCGCACGCCTGAGCGGCCCCAAGGTCGTCTCCGTCAAGAAAACCGCCGGGAAAGGCAATGAGTTGGTATCGTCCGATGTCGGTGTCGCCACGGACGAGAAAATTGAGATGGATTTGATCCACCTCGTCGAAGCCCCCTAGAGAAAGCGCGTGTGCGGTTTCCCTTTCACAGTTGATCCCGTGGCCCGTAGGCACAAGTGCTCGAAGTCTCATTAAGCGCTCAATCCGGCAATACTGCGGTACTGAATCACGGCCCTCCTAGAAAAAGAGCGGTTTTACGGATTCCAGAGCCAGGGTCAGATACCTGGCCGGAAATATCCCAATGTACATAACGCCTACGACGGCGACGACTAGGGCGAGAATTGTTCCGGGACTGAATTGGAGCCCTTCCTGTCCAGGCTCTCCCTGCTCCATATACATCTTCATTATCACTCTGAAGTAATAGAATACGGATGCGGCACTAGTAAGAACCCCTATGACGACGAGCCAGTAGTAGCCCTGCTTTATCGCCGCACTGAAGATGCTGAACTTGCCCACAAATC
>JAZDOF010000872.1:0-4555 GCA_043799015.1 Pseudomonadota bacterium
ATTACCACGGTTTTGGACAGTCTCAGAAATTCCGATCACGAAGCGGATCTGATACGCCGAGCGCTCCGGACAGGGTCCCGGACCGGCGCCGATCAGGCGGATGCCGTGTTGGCCGCGCTGACCACGCTTGGGCATGTTTACCCCGACACCTTTAGTTCGGTGATGTTACGCCATGACGATCCCTCCAATTACCGTCCCTTGCTGCCCGATTGGGACCGGGAAGGGGTCGTGTATGTGCTCGGGTAGCCCCGGCCGTTTATCGGCCCATTTCACACGAACCCGGTCACAGGGAACCAGGAGGCCGATATGAGCCGTTTCAGCGCAATATTGTGTGCATTGGCGCTACTTATGCCGGCGGGAGTTATCCACGCAGGTCCCCCGGGAGTTTGGACGGACCGCACGGTCCCGGTCGACCAATCGGACGGCATGGCCGTGTTCGGGCATGGACACGGGCTGATCCTAGCCCACGACCGCCCGCTCGTCTGCTACTGCTGTTGTTCGGTCCCGGGCGGTCAACGGTGCGTGGACAAGACGGTCGCGGAATGCCTCGGGCAAGGGTGCAAGTGTTATGGGCAGTACAAGTGAGGGAGAACCGGCGATTGCACCGTAGTTCAAGAGGCGGCGTCCCTGTGTTGCAACCCAGCCGCTTGGATTGAATCGTTGACCGAAGAGTGCGTCGGTCGTTGAAAGAAGTCTTGACCGGAGCCGCGCCGACGGTTGCCGGACGGAGGTGCCATTCGATGGCAAGCAAGCTAGAGCTCTTTATGTGGGCCATTATTGCCTGTTTTTCAGCCTGTTTGGGGTGGTTTATCGGCGAAAAGAAGAATCGTAACCCGGAATGCGCCCTGCTTGGCTTCTTTCTGGGACCCATAGGGTGCGTTATCGCTCTCTTTCTTGAGCCGGGCCAAGCCCACAAGGACCAGTCAGTCGATTCATGGTCAAACCCTTCAAGGGGCTTTCCAAAGCTGGACGAGGCATTCTTTATCCGGTTGAAGGAGGCGGTTACGGCGACCTTGCCCGCTGGCCATTCCTTTGTCGCACCCAGGATACCCGAATCCAAGCTTCGCAGGGCCATGCAAAGTCATACCCTCGAACAAGGCGATACGATTGTGGCGCTGATTGATCTCACCACTGATGGAACGGCAGAGTACAGTATGGCGTTCACCGATAAGCGGATACACTACCGCAGCAAAGCTTCGGTTTGGGCACGCGCATGGTCAACGAACTACGGGGTCCTCCCAGAACTACAGATACAATGTGACGGCAAGACTGTGTTCATCGGCCGATCGCAGTCCATGAATTTGGCGGGGCTTGCTGTTCCCGCCTATGCGATAGCGGGCCTGCTGTTTAAAATTAGGGCAGAACTCTTGGAGAAGAGCAAGAAAACGGAAAATGTTACGCAAATCGGGCCTGCGGCCCCGGCCGACACGGCCGTTGCCGAAAAGCGGGCAAACCCTGCACAGTCGCCGCCCGCTGCTATCGCTTCTACGGTTGCACCGCAGATCGCGGACACCGCGCTGTGCCCATACTGCAAGGAAGAAATCAAGGCCGCGGCCATCAAGTGCAAGCACTGCGGGGAATGGTTGAAGGATCAGCCGCCTGCCCGAAAGCCTGCGCCACCTCCTTCGCCGAAGACGGGTAGCCCGCCGAAGAAGCAGCGAGCAATAGACGCCAAGGCCCTCGTTGCCGACATCAAAGCCGGATTGAACGCTGCCGACCTGGCCGAAAAGCATGCCCTCACGCAACAACAACTGGCGGTCTTACTCAAGAAACTGGTTGAGAAGGGCTTCATCAAGCAAACCGAAATTGATGCCAGGGCCGGGAAGAATGCCGATGTAAGGAACTAGCAGAATAGGGGCGCCGGGCGGGTCTTGTAACGAGCTTGAAGGCTCAAGGAAACGTGGCACACTTCGTGTCGACCGACCACGAAGTTCATGGGAGGACAAACATGCCGAACATACACGACATTATCAAGGCCATTAACCGGGAAGGATTCTTGGCGGGTTGGAGCAGAACGGCCCTGTACCCTTGCGCGGGGATTGACACCATGGTGTTCACTTACACGCACCCGGATCTTTACAAACACCGGGGAATCCGCGGCGTTCCAAGCCCAAACGTGTTTGTTGCTCTGGTGTGATGGGCACAAGTCGATTTCTTCCGGCCCCGTACCCGACTTCTTCATGGCCGGTGTTTGGTGTGCAAAGGCAGCATATCGCGGCTCTGATTACCGGACGCCCCCTATCTTACGGCAACTCCTTTGAGTTTTGTGGTCGTTCGTTGGCGTGACCGGAGCGGAGCCACGGAGCGGCGACGACACGAGGGCTGCCGCCCCGCATCTCGAAGCCCTTTACCGCCTCTTTGCATTGGGGTATTCTTCCCCCGGTGCGACGACAACTCAAATCCGGCAGGCAAATTGATGAACGATCACGCGATCCCAACCCCGCTTCATTTCAGTTGTTTCTGGAATCTTCAAGGCACGTGGAACCCGCAGGCCCCTGAAGGAATGCGCATTTGGGCGGAGATCCTAAGAAAATTCAAAGACTTCCCACCGGATCACCAATATGCGTGGTACGGCAAGATATCGATCGGTGACTTGGGGATTCCTAACGATATCGTTCCTGACCTCAACAGTCGGATTCAGGAACAGAACAAGCAAGGGATTGAAACGCGCTTGTATTTGTATACCTACTATGAACTCATGACCTCTGATAAAACCAAGAGCATGAAGGTGCCGTACAGTCTTCATGTGGCCAAAGTCTTGGAGTTGAGGGGTCAGGAGGTTTACGAAGACGAGGAAGAGCGGAAGCACATTCCTCTGGAATTTTATGAAAAAATTCGTGCAGCGATGTTCGGAGAGGGTGAAGGGCAGCGCAGATGGAATCATGGAGATGCCATACCGTTCTTCTTTAAGATAAGTGATATTCGTGAGTTGAATATCGCCGAGGCCGCGCGCTTGGAAGAGGCTACCGTCGCCACCAATTATCATTTCCAGCCGTTTGAATGGCATGTCCGGATCTCCCCTGCCTACGTAAGAGAAAGACCGCTACGCTATGAACCGTTGTTCGGCGGGCCGACAAGGTGGTGGGAGGAGGTCTTGAACACCGCCGAAGACCTGGATCCCGGCAAGTTCCGTACCGCCGCCGTTCAGCGTGTCTACTACCAGGCGCTCCAATATGCCGGCATCAATAGGCCCGTTCTTATCGTGGGCGAGAGAGGCACCGGCAAGAGCCGCCTTGCCCGATTCATCCGCCGGAACAGCTCGTATTTCAAGGAGGGAAGCCGGTATTCGGATAATTGGCCTTTGATCTCATGCGGGGACTTCGACAGCCACGCCGACGCCGAGCGTGAAATCTTTGATAATGAGGAGAGACTCACCGGCGAGACCCTTGTCCTTGAGGATATCGAATATCTACCCCACACATTAACCCGCAAAATCCTAAGCCGCTACGAATCTGCCGTAAAGGCATCGTCCGTGGGGAATAAGTCCAAAGATTTCCGAATAATCGCTTGCACAAGTTTGAGACCGTACGAGATTTACGATCGCCTGGATGCCCGGTTCTTGGACGCTTGCGCCGCCGTCTTGGAGCTTCCTTCCCTATTTGATTATACGGACGAGGATAAGAAGACCGCTTGGCTGTTCCAATACAACATGGTGAAAAAACGTCTTCTGGGTGACGAACCTGTCCGCGCCTTGGGGGATGAAGAGTGCGGCGTACTTGAGAAGGTAATCCTCCGGCATCGGCTCCCGGGCAATTACCGTGATTTGCAGCGCTTGGCAACGAGGATAATCCTGGAACTGAGGGCCGGCAAAATCTCGGGGCTACAAGGGCCCATGACCGCCGACGAACTGCTGGACATAATCCGGGCGGCTTTGCCGGAAATAACCTCCAATCCCGCCTCTTCAAGAGATGAAGCGGCCGCTATTGCCTGGGCTGTCCTGTCCGACCGTTTTGAATGTATCCCCAAGAAGGACTTTGACCACCTTTTGGACCGTTTCAACTCATGGGCCCGATACGGTTGGGCGTCCTGCATCAAAAACCTTAAGGAGATAGGACACCCGAAAGCCGAAGATATTTTTCTGTCTAAGTCAGATAGGGAAGCAGTCTGGCGGTACGTCAGCAAAGAGGGGCCACACAAAAGGGACCGCGCAACGGAGACCTCGGATCAAACCGCAGAGTCAAGAACGAAGTCTGATGATCCAGATCGCCGGCGCCCGTCAGATGAAGAGGCGACCGACCAAGGATGAGGTTTGCTGCAATGACGCGGCACAGCACGAGTGGCGTGTCAGGCGCGCAGCTCAAATCATGTGAAAACAGAGCGCGTACCCGGCAGACGCCCCCATTGTAGGCATGTTTCATAGTGACTGCCTCGAAATTGGCGGGAGAGCCGGCCCGGTGGAACCAAATGTAACGATGCCTGTTTCGAGTCTCTCGACGTTCAGGATTCCCGCAACTCTCTATTCGTGACGCTATAGTTGGATTCTTTGCGGTCAATTTGGACGAATTCCAACGCGCGCAACACTCACGGAATATCTCCACCACCTAATAACGGACAG
>JAZDOF010000886.1:0-2757 GCA_043799015.1 Pseudomonadota bacterium
TCAATCCCGCAAGCATGACGGCAATCAATATGAGAAAGTTGTTCATCGTCACGGTTCCCGCTAGGGGAAGCCACACAAGAAGAAAAATGCAGGCCCACCCCACGCGGGTTAGTCTTATGGCGATTTTTCTTGATTCCGACATGTGGCCGCCGATCCGTTTAATCACAAAGGCGCCCGCACCGATCGTAGAATCCCGGAGAGCACCTCCATTCGGCTCTCCTTGGATTGTCCGTCTCCGTGGGCTGCGGACATGAGGACTCGGTGTGCGGAGACGGGCAGGAACACCCTTCTCAGGTCTTCCGGAACGACAAAATCACGTCCTTCGAGGAGGGCAACGGCCTGCATGGTCCTGCGGAGGTGCAGGCCGCCTCGTGAAGAGAGACCGAGCCTGATCCCGGCCGTTTCCCGGGTCGCCCGTATGAGGTCCAGCAAATAATCCATCACTGCGTCTCCCACACGCACTTTGCGGACTTCATCCTGCAACCGGCTGATGGTTTCCGGATCGGTCACCGGGTCCAGCTCTTCCGCGTTTGAGTGCCGAAGGTCCCTTGAAAGTATCTCGCGTTCGTGCTCACGGTCGGGGTACCCCAGGCTGATGGAAGTCATGAAGCGATCGAGCTGGCTTTCAGGAAGATCGAAGGAACCGAACCGCTCCACGGGATTCATTGTGGCAAGCACGAAAAAGGGGGTGGCCAGGGTGTAGGTGGTGCCGTCCACGGACACCTTTCCCTCGGCCATGGCCTCCAGCAAAGCCGATTGGGTGCGAGGAGAAGTGCGGTTGATTTCATCGGCAAGCAAGACCTCGGTGAACACCGGTCCTTGTTTGAAAATGAATTGGGACGTGCCTGGGTCGTAGACGTTCACGCCCACCACGTCGGAGGGTAGGGTGTCGCTGGTGAACTGAATGCGCCTGAACCTAACTCCCATGGAACGGGCCGCGGCGAGTGCCAGCAGGGTTTTTCCCACGCCCGGAATGTCTTCGATCAACACGTGGCCGCGTGCAAGGAGCGTCACTACTACCATTCTGACATACTCCTCTTTGCCTATAAGAACGGAACAGATCGAGCGAACGAGCTTCTCAGGGACCTCACGAAGATCAGGCATGCGCCGTACCTTTTCAATGCTTTGATATTAGTGTCGTTTCGGTTTATCAGCATCTCTAGGATAAAATACACAATCCCCTTGGTTTTGGGAAGGCGCAGGGCCGAAGATATCAGAGGTCGGAGGGATCACTAGGGGACAAAAAAAGAGCCGAAGTACTACTCCGGCTCTCTGCTTGATTCTTGTTTGGAGGCGGCTGGCGGATTTGAACCGCCGAATAACGGTTTTGCAGACCGTCGCCTTGCCACTTGGCTAAGCCGCCGCTTTCGTGTCATACTAGTTCAATCACGGACGTCGTGTCAAGGAGTGAGAACCGTTATCGCCGCCATCCCGCGTTTGGCGGATCAGTGGATTGCGCCCGGTAAATCAAACCGCAAAATCACCAAGACATGAAGAAATCAAAGTACATTAAATGATGGGTGTCGGATCAAGAGAACGTTCAAATCAGTTCCGGGGAAAGAACTAATAATACCGCAACTCTACCTTTCCTTGTCATTCGGGATCGATTTCGTTTGTGCCTTTGTCGCTTCGTGGTTTATTTTTCATCCTCGCGGTGAACGCTTACAGCCTTTTTCGATCGGTGACGGGAGGTGTGGGCCGTGTCGGATCAATCGCAATTGCATGGGGTAGGGTTGGCGTTATCCGCCGGGGGCGCCAGGGGTGCTTATCACCTGGGATGTTGGAGAGCATTCGTGGAGCGGGGCTTGAACTTCGACGGCGTTGCCGGCAGCTCCATAGGCGCACTAAACGGCGCTCTGGTGATTCAGGGGGATTGGGACACCGCCTACGCACTGTGGCAGGAACTGAGTCGGACTTCGGCGTTGAAGCCTGATTACGACAAGTTGTTGAAATTTATGGGTGAAGTCGCTGCGGATGTGGCTCTGTTTCTCATGCCCGTTCCGAACATCCGCGCGTTGAAATATCTCAAATACGCATCCGCCGCGCTCAACCTACTGTCCGAAAGGGGTGCTCTGGGCAAGCTGGGCAGGGACGGCCTGTGGCGGCTTGAGGAGTTCAAGCCTCAGTTCGGTCGTTTTATCAAGATCAAACAACTGTTGGCGGAACGCACGCCGCTGTATATTACCGCAGTCAAAGTCCCCGGGATCAAAGACCCGCTCAACGTCTCCCACTCGTTCAAGTTGCAGGACCTCGACGAGGAAACGGCCTGGAGGCTGCTTTTCGCGTCCATGTCTCTTCCCCTGGTGTTCGGGTTGGTGGAAATGGACGGCGAGCATTACCTCGACGGCGGTATAACCCAATGGATGCCCATAGGCCCCCTGTACGAAAACGGTTTCAGGAGAATAATAGCCGTCGCAATCAAGCCGGGTGACGCAGTGGATCAGGAGGACTACCCCGATGCCGAGATATTGGAAATCAAACCGGAAAAATCCCTCGGACGGTTCCCCCTGGCCACGCTGGATTTCAGCGAGGAAACGCTGAAGGAGTGGATGGAGTTGGGCTACGGAGACGCTTCGCGTGCTTTGGACGAATCGTCTTTGCTGCTGCAAAAATGGCGTGAGGCCCCATAGGGTCGTGGGTCTAAGCCTACGGGGCCCCGGCCGGTGTATCCATCCTGAGTCGGCCGCGACCATGTTGTGAAGTGAAGGTTCGGAATCTCATACCTGTTTAGGGAGGTATAACATGAAGAGATTTGTG
>JAZDOF010000923.1:0-5799 GCA_043799015.1 Pseudomonadota bacterium
GGTCATCCTGGAGAATCCGTCGATGAATTTCCCGCTACTCTCTTTCCTTCAGCTCCGTATAACTGCGGCCGATTGCGATCCTGCGGCCGCTGCGGCAATTTTTGAAGACCCCAATCACCCTGATCTGATCTATGCTATGGAATTGGTTGAGCGAGGACCGACCGGATCGATTTCCAGGAGGCAGTTGGACGAAATTCTGAACACTTGGTCATGGAAAGTGACCGCCCCGCTGAGATGGGGCCTTAACTTCGTAAAACGCGCTCTCAGGTAGTGCCGGCGGATGTCTCCGGGCTTGGATAAGGCCCAGTGAGACGGGTGCGGTTCGAGAACATGTCATGATTCATGGAGAGTACGATGGGACTCGGGCGAATTCTTCTATCTCTCGTGGGCAGGGGGATACGGTATCGCTGTTTGAAGGCGTTGGGCCTGCCGGGAAGGCCCGGAGCACTGAGCTTGGAGGTGACCCGTAGCTGCATTGCCGGGTGCGTTATGTGCAACGTCCCCCGGATTCCGGTAATCGGACCGGAACTTACGGCCGGTGATTGGCTGAAGCTCCTGGAATCGCCCGTCCTGTCCGATCTGAAGGAACTGGACGTCACCGGAGGGGAGCCGTTCCTGAGAGACGACATCGTAGAGCTTCTCCTGGGGATAGGTAGGCTGAAATCGACTCACCTGAAGCGACTAGCCTCTGTTGCCGTTACCACCAACGGTTTCCTGACGGACAAGGTCCTCAAGGACACGGGCGAGGTGATTGCACCCTTGGAACGGGCTGGAGTAACGCTGGTATTTGCATGCGGGTTCGACGCGGTGGGGGAAACCCATGACCGTATCCGGAATTTCAAAGGAGGCTGGGAGCGGCTCGACGCGACATTGCACGGGCTCAAGGCACTCAGAGAGGCCCATCCGAGCCTGGTTCTCGGGATCAAGACGACAGTCACCCCGTACAACATCGACGAATTGGATAATGTCTGCCGGTACGCCGAAAAACACGGACTTTTCACCATCATCTCCCCTTACATTATCACCGCCAATCGCTACGACAACATGGAGAAACGAGACTCCCTGGCCTTTTCCGCTGAAGACATGAAGAAACTCAGGGATTTCTACAACACCCCCAGCTTTCAGTGGAGCTATTATCGCCGGGAAATGATCCGGTTCCTTGAGGCGGGGCGCATGGAAAAGCCCTGCTCCGCGGGGTTCAACTATTTCTTCATCCGGAGTACCGGCGAGATCTACCCCTGTCCCATAATTCCCGCTTTGCTGGGCAATGTGAGGGACAAACCCCTGGATAACCTGATCCGTTCCTCACAGGCCGCCGCCTTCCGCAGGAATGTCCTCAATTTTCCCGAATGCCCCGGATGCACGGAGCCCGGTCTGGAACGATATGCTTTGCCGTTCGAGGGCTTTCATTACCTCCGCCGGTATTTCGAACTGGGCGGTGCGGGCTTTCGGGCACTCCACCAGCACATGGGCCTGGACAAATATCTGCGCTGATCCAGGGTATGGGGCAAACGACGTAAGCAATGGCGGCAGCCCATAACCGGTGTCTTTTCGCGCTTATAGCGGTTGCCGAGAGTCGGTTCAGCAATTCCCTCTCAAAACTTGAAGAGGCACAAAGGGTGAGGACGCATGAAAAGGACAAAACTTTGGGCAACGACCTGTAGCGGTGGCCGGTGAATATGACACGGTCCCGGGGTTTGGTAACCATTCACTTACGGGTGGGAAATTCCCATCTCAACGTGGCGCAGGCTTTCCAGCCTGCGAATTTTCTTAGTGCGATCTCGGCAGGCTGGAAAGCCTGCCCCACAAGAGTGAATGGTTACCGGCGTTTGCGCAAACGCGCTTGACATTATTCCTGTAGTCGTGATACACGTCGTAACGTTATTATAAACGATTTGAGATACGGGAAACGTCTTTGGGAAGACGGTGCAAAGCCGTCGCTGCCCCGCAGCTGTAACCGTGGACGAAATCCGCCTTGAAGCCACTGGGACATTTGTTCCGGGAAGGCGCGGAAAGTAGGATGAAGCGGAAGCCAGAATACCCGGACGTTTCCTAACCCTTGCAAACCTGCGCGGGCGGGTAAGGGAAAGGATACCTATACCCTTCCCCTCCCCGGAGAAGGGTTTTTTTGTTCTGAATCGCCGCGTGAGGCCATGAGGTAATCTCCCTGCGTTCCGCTGCAACGGAGCCCGGGGTGAGCGGGAATCTATCTCGGATTCCCCGGCGATCTCGTTGAATTCAGACTCACGGAGCCGGACCCGGGCGCGAAGATCGAGATCAAGGGGCTTGGGTACGTCGTGAAAGGAACACCCTCGGAGATCCGGCGAGGGGTTACTGTGGACCACCACAATAGAAGAATAAAACGATTTGCCCGTTGAAAGCGCCACCTTCCGGGCTGCCGGGGCATCTAGCCGTGCTCCGTTGGGAAGGACTCGGGAGAAGTCCTTCCTAATCTTTTCAAACAAGTCATGAATGGGTCTTTCTGCGAGCCGAGACGAAATATACATGCCTCACGCCAAAGCGCTTTCAAGGGAGCAATCAGACAGGCACGGAGGCCCGTATCCCTACCGGCAATCTTCACCTCTTTGAAAACTGACGGGTATCACATGCTATCCTGGCCAAGGGCGTCATGCGGGGAGACGATGTCACGGGGTTGGTGTCCACCAGCGCCCGTATGCGAAAACACTCGGCCAACGCGTCTTCCGTAATGACTTCGTCGGGGCGTCCTTCCGCGTAAAATCTGCCGTTATTGAGCAGCTTAACATGTCGGCACGATTCCGCGATGAAGTTGATGTCATGAGATACCGCAAGAATCGATATGCCCTCCGCATTAACTTCCCGCATCAACTCGATGAGCGCGAGTTGAGAGTACAAATCCAGATAAGTCGTGGGCTCGTCGAGAAACAACACCTTCGGCTCTTGGGAAAGTGCCCGGGCAATTCTCACTCTTTGCCGCTCTCCACCCGAAAGGTCTTCCAAACGTCTATCAGCAAGATGGTCCACCCTGGTGACGGCCATTGCCAGATCCACCACCGAGCAGTCGTATTTGTCTTCAAAATGAAGGCCTCCATGATGCGGGGCTCGTCCCATCATCACATGTTCCTTCGCGCTGAAGCCGAAATCCGACGTATCTTCCTGCCTGACAAAAGCCAGTTGCAGAGCGACGGTTCGCCTGTGCAGCGTTCCGATATCCACGCCGCCGAGCAGTACTCCGCCCTCGGCAGGCCGAATCACTCCGCTCAGTATCTTTAGAAGCGTAGACTTGCCCGCGCCGTTGGGACCGATGACCCCTACGAAGTCCCCCCTGTTGATGGTCAGGCTTATTCCGTCCAGCACTCTGGTTTGTGTGTACCCGAAGGCCACGTTCCTACATTCCATCAAGCAATCATCCATCTTCCATCCCGTAAGTCCGCCTCACGAAACCATGGTCGGCTTACCTTCTGATGAGTAGGTAGAGAAAGAAAGGTCCGCCGGTCAGAATCGTGATGACTCCCACCGGAAGCTCCACCGGATACGCGGCCACTCTGGCCGCGCAGTCCGAAGCCGCTAGGAAAGCCGCACCCCCGATCAAAGAAGCGGGAAGGAGCACTCGGTTGTCCGGCCCGAACAAGAGTCGCATGGTGTGGGGTACTACCAGCCCCACAAATCCGATGGTTCCGGACACGCTTACGATCGCGCCGGTGATCATTGCCGCAACCGCCATGAAAAGCGCCCGTGCTTTGGATACGTCCAGTCCGAGATGCGCGGCCGTATCGTCACCCGTAGTCAAGAGATTCAGGCGGTTCGCATTGAGATAGATACAGACCCACCCCACAAGGAGGACCAATCCCGCGGCCGAAACCTTCCTATAGTCGGCGACGCTGAAATCCCCCATTAACCAGAAAATGATCCGCTGCTTCTCGTCGGAATCCGAAATGGAAAGCACCAACAGCATGACGGCATTCATAACCGCTCCCACCATTACGCCCGCCAAGATGACCGTGTTGACGTAATCACGGCCTCTTCGGGCCACGGCGAGCCCATAAACCACAACCACGGCCAGGAGGCTGCCGACAAATGCCGACAAGGATGTGCCGATTACCCATCTTTCCCCAAAAAAAACGATTGAAATCACCGCCCCCAGTGAACCTCCCGCTGCAATACCGATCAGATACGGATCCGCCAAGGGATTCCTGAGTACGCACTGGAACACCAAACCCGACGAAGCCAGTCCCGCTCCTGCAATGGCGGCAAGAAGGGTCCTTGGGAGTCGGTAAAGCAGGATGATCGTCCATAGTCTTCCCCCTTCCGTTCCACAAAAACCGGTGCGCACAAGCGTCTCGAACTCAGTGACGGTGGTCCCCAAGGCCAGGGAGATGATTACCACCACAATCAGCACCAAGGCCGATCCAATACTGATAAAGATCGTTCGGGCCCGCTTTGACCAGCGCATCGGCATCTCCTGCTGAGGACGAGATATGAAGCTTACATTTCAGGATGAAGTATGGCGGCCAGGCGCTCCAATGCCTCAATAATCTTCAAAGTCGGCCTGGTAATCAAGTTTGCTTCCATCTGATACGTTCTGTTGGTCTTGATCGCGGTGAGCGTCTCGTTGCCTTTCCACCGGTCGAAGCAATCACTCCCCCGACACTCCTTGTTTACCACTACGATCACGTCGGGGTCATGCCGTGTGACCTCCTCCATGCTATACCTGGGATAAGGAATGAAGGCACTTTCGGCAACATTGACGCCGCCCGCTTCCCTGATCAATGATCCGACGAAGGACTTGCCCCCGGCCGTCACCAGCGGCCGGATACCGACGACAAAGAGAATCACCGGCTTCTGAAGGTGCTCAACTCGGGCGGCCACTGCGGATCTTCGCTGCTGGAATATGCGGAGCAATGTCTCGGCATGTTCTTTCTTCCCGAGCATTGAGCCCAAGTTCCGTGTCAGGGATGCTATCTCGTCGAGATTCTTGCAGTAGTCAACGAACACGGGTATTCCGAGCTCGGTCAGCCTGGTCATGACTTCCGGCCGCATGCCTACGTAGGGGCACAAGACAAGATCCGGCCGCAACGAGATGATGCGTTCCAAGTCGGGATTCAAGTATGCCCCGATCTCCGGGACCCGGATCACCTCGGCGGGTTCGTTACATCGCGCGGTCCTGCCCACGAGTAGGTTGCCGGCCCCCAGCTCGAACACCATTTCCGTAAGACTTGGAGCCAGTGATACAATTCTGGTCGGGGAAGCGGACAGGCATATGCGTTGAGAAAGGCCGTCCTCCACGCAGATCCCGCGGCGTGGTTCCGAAAGAGCGGGGGATGCCTGCACGGTGCTGGGATCCGGAACCAAGGCCCAAACCAGAAGCAACAGCAGACCAGGTCCATAGTGCGAGTTTGAGATGAGGCCGCCATCTATTGCCATTGCCCTAAACCTTGTCCTTTTCATGTGAGCATACGAGTACGGCGACCCCGACGGCTTCTTGAGAGACAAATCGCCGACTGAACCGCGTTTGCAGGACGTTCATCCATTCTCTTCGTGGTTGTGGCGGACGGAAAAGGACTGAGGGAAGACGTGTAGGAAATCTACGGGCAGGAATAGCGAGCCTATGACGACTCGGAAGTGAACCCGGACTTCTTTCTCCCAAGTTCTGCCGTTCTCCGCGGCACCACATCGACAGGCAGGTCTTCCGGCTTCCGAATCGTTCTAATCTCCCGAGCCTTCCCACCCGAATAATCGGGGCAGTGGCACTTTCGGGATTTCGTCCTCGGTTACGGCGGCGGGACCGCGCCGGAATTTAACCGGCTTCCCTATTAAGCT
>JAZDOF010000941.1:0-4083 GCA_043799015.1 Pseudomonadota bacterium
GTTCTTCAAGTGGTTCTCGGGAACTCGGATATGCTGCTCTTTGACAAGACCGCCGACGACCCGGAATATGAGGGACTTCGTGCAATCCGCCGAGCCTGCCGGCATGGAAGTGAATTGGTCAAGCGGATCCTTGCCTTTAGCCGCAACTTGGAGCCTAACGCTCGCCCGGTGAATCTAAACAACGAGATAAGACGAGTCGAGAAAATGCTCCGACGAACCATCCCTAGGATGATCGAGATTAAGCTCCGTTTGGCCGACGACCTATCAACCGTAAACGCGGACGCCGGGCAAATGGAACAAATACTTCTTAATTTGGGCGTGAATGCATGGCATGCCATGTCCGAGGGCGGTCGGCTGACCGTCGAAACCGAAAACGTTACGTTGGACGAGGAGTATTGCAGGGCCGACAAGCACCTGACCCCTGGCAGGCACGTATTGATTAAGGTGTCCGATACCGGTGAGGGGATGGACCAGGAGGTGTTGGAGCACATTTTCGAGCCTTTCTTTACCACCAAAGGGCCGGGTGAGGGTACCGGTCTAGGGCTGGCCATGACGTACGGAATCGTAAGGAGCCATAGAGGTGACGTCACCTGTTACAGCGTCCCGGGAGCGGGCACCACGTTCAAGATCCTTCTGCCGGCCTTGGCTGAAGAGATTGAGCCGGATGACACTAAAACAGGGCGGATGCCGGCCTTCGGCAACGAAACGGTTCTCATCGTGGATGACGAGCGGCCCATCCTAAGCATGGCGAAAGAGCTTCTTACGAGGTCGGGTTACACGGCCTTGACCGCGGCCGATGGAAGGGAGGCCCTCGACGTCTATCGGGACAAGAGAGACGAGATTGCCCTCGTGATTCTCGACATGATCATGCCGAAGATGGATGGGCGAAGATGCCTGGAAGAGTTGCTGAGGATCGACCACCGGGTAAAGGTAATAGTCGCGGCCGGCCGACCCCTCGACGGAGCCGTCAAGGTCGCGGTTGAAACCGGGGCCAAAGGCGTCATCAATAAGCCTTACGACATGAAAGAGCTTCTGACGGTGGTGCGGGAAACGCTGGATGGGGGTTGACGGAACTTGGGGAAGATGACGGCATCGGAACCGATGGGCGGTCCAATTCTGAATATGGGAGGCGTTTTCCATCCAAGGTCGCGTACCCCAAGTTCAACGTTAGAGGACACCGAGCTTTGAAATCATGGGCACTTCCGGTGCCGGCGCTGAATTGAAATAGACTGGAATGGAGGGAAAACACATGCAGGATTCGAGTCTTTCGCCAGAGGAAGCGCTCAAGATCCTTGAGAAAGGGAATGAACGCTACGTATCCGGAATTCCGCAACACCCCAATCTTGGCCGGGCAAGAAGGACCTTGACCGCAAAGGGCCAACATCCGTATGCCTCTTTTCTCTCATGTTCCGACTCCAGGGTCCCTGTCGAGCTGCTGTGCGACGCGGGTATAGGTGACCTGTTTGTGGTCCGCAACGCCGGTAACGTTGTCGGTCAAAACGAACTGGGGTCGATTGAATATTCTCTTGATCATCTGGGCGTTTCCGTTTTCGTGGTAATGGCGCATTCAAGTTGCGGCGCCGTGAAGGCCGTCTGCGAGTCCGGGCTGCTTGAAGGCAATCTTCGAGGAATTTCCGAGAGGATCCTTCCCGCGGTTGAGGAGACCAAGAAGAAGAATCCGGGAGTGCCCCTGGAGCGGCTTGTCGATGAAGCGGCCAAGGCGAATCTGTGGAATGCGATTCGGGATTCGCTCAAGTCCAGCGAGATCATTCGAAACAAGGTCAAAGCCGGTGACGTCAAGGTTGTGGGCGCCTTCTACGACATTGAAACGGGCCGGATCGACTGGATGGGCCCTCATCCGGAACAAGCCGAACTGATCGCGTAATTCCGTGTCGTCCACTTATGGGGTTTCGCGTTCAACCAAGCGACGAATCGTTCCGAGGCCGAATGAATGACCGGACTTCTTAGCCAAACATCATAGGATTGATTGAAGAGAGGTGTGCCGGGAGGGGACTTTCTGAAGAGAAGCCCCTTACCCGCAAATCTCATCTCTTTGTAGCGGCTTGGTATTACGCTACAATGGATCCGCCCACGGGACCGCCGCAGTGTCAATGTCCGCCAAGATCAATCTCTTGGACTCATTAACTCAAAGGCCGCTTCGGCATCCTAAGCCGGACCGCCTATCGGAAAGGCGAACGTATCATGAAAGAAATCGGCTTCTCGGATGAACATAGGAAGCGAATCGACGACTTCTTCGCGGCCAGGACCTTTATTTCGGACCGTAAGATCGCCACTCGATTTCACGATTCCGACGCGCATGTATACGATCTTAAGTTCATTCGGCCCCACCTACGCCCGGGAATGACCGTGCTCGACCTGGGCACGGGCAGCGGTATACTGGCCCATGAATCGTCCGGAATCGCAGGTCGTGTTATTGCGGTGGATAAGTTCTCGGAATTCTTTGATCCCACCTACAAGGCCTCAAACATCGAATTCGTCAAGTCCGATGTCCTGGAATTTTCTTATCCGGAGCAATTCGACCTGGTGCTTCTCTTCGGGGTGGTTACTTACCTCGATTACGAACAGAGTGAGCGGCTTTACGATTCCGTCAACCGACTCCTTAAGGACGGCGGAACACTGCTTGCCAAGCACGGTTGCGGAGTTGAGGAAGATGTGTTCGTGGATGGATTTTCGGAGCACTTTCAAAGTCATTATGTAGCCTTGTACAAGCACCTCCAAAACGAGAAAAGACTCCTGGAAAAGTATTTTGACGTGGATGCGGTCGACATCTACCCCGATCATCTCAACCGATGGACCAACACCCGCTATTACGGTTTCATATGCCGTAAGCCGAAATCCGCCGAAGAAAGACCATGAATGTTGCGGAAGTAGATCGAGAGTTGATCAAGCGCGATTGGACTCTTGTGTTCTTCGGCTGCGGGACCGAGTATGTTCTCCACCCTTTATACGAGCATATGGTCTTACGGGAGTACGATTGTACCGAAATCGACACCTTGCACTGCGATCCCTTCCCTCTTTTTGATGCGGTAAGAAGGAAGAGACGACGGGTTGCACTGATATCATCGCAACATTTCATCGACGGTCGCTTCAATCGGGAGCTTTTCGGCAAGAAAACGTACGTTTGCCTCATGGAAGCGGCAGGCGCTCTTTCAGCGGAGTTCACCTGTTTTTTCCCCCACGATCTGATCTATCCCATTACCACGGAAGAAATCCCCTATCTGGCCTTCATCGATCTTTATCTCGCCGCGGAACCTAGAGAACTCTTCCTCAAGCAATACTGCGACGTGAAATTGGTGGGGTGGATGAAGGCAAAAGGCCTGGAAACGCAGAAGTCTTTCGATCTACGCAACGACGCCATATGGCTCTTCTGCGGGGCCTCTACCTTGTGTGCCGCGCAGGGGGTCCTTACGGGTTGCGATCAAATCGCGCAATCCGTCCTGGATCAATGCTCCGTAAAGATAGCGTCATGGTACGACAGTGCGGAGATCGAGCAGAGGTTGCGCGATCGGGGCCTTCACGTGATCGACTCTTCCGAGAATGCCATATCCCTGATCCGCCACGCGAAGACGGTTGTCTCAAACGGAGTGTCTTCGGTAGTCCGGGAAGCAAATCTGTTCGGCAAGCGGACGGTGGTCGTGGTGGACGACCGCATAACCTTGCCGGACGACAAGGGTAATTGGTGGCAATTGGCGGAATTGCCGAATGTGGAGTTCTGTTCGTCCCTCTCCCAGGTAGACTTGACGAAAGCCCCGGTTGCCGCGGGGCGGGATCTGTCCCTCGCGAAGGAGGTGAGCCTCGAACAAGTCGCGGAAATCATCGTTTCCAAAATGGCGGAAAAAGCTGCGCTTCAGCGCCTTGGGTGAGGAACGAACCACGGAGGGACGGACCTCGTCCGTTATCGGTTCGAGGCCGTATCGCATTCACGCAGGACTTGGATACGCCCATCCTTGACTTCATAGGCCACGTCGGCCACGGCAATGAGGGATTCTTTGTGGGAAACGGCAATGATGGTCATGTACCGGGCTAGACGGCGAAGCTCCGCGTTGATCTCCGCCTCCGTGC